>JAOQAL010000046.1 GCA_025963615.1 Chitinophagaceae bacterium
TTACAGATGCGCAGTGGCAGAATAAAGCAAGTGGTTTTTCCACTCCTCAGAGAGGTATTGTTGAATTAATAGCTGTCGGCAATAGTGTTGTGTGGGGAATTGCCGGTGATGCTGTTAATCCAATAAGTGCGCCCATCCATGAATTTACACGAACAACTGATGGCGGTAATCACTGGACGTCAGGAAACATCAACGCATTTCCTGATTTTTATTTAGTCGGCATTGCCCCGTTGAACGCCACACTTTGTTATGCGAGCATTGCAAATTTTGATAATGGAAATGCAAAAATTGTTAAAACAATAGATGGAGGAATAACATGGACAGAGCAACAGAATTATGATTTCGGGGAATCATTCAGCTTCTTCGCTGACATTTATTTCTTCAATTCAAATGAAGGACTCGTCTTTGGTGACCAAAGCAATGGGTACTTCACAATTTTTACTACCCATGATGGCGGCTCTCACTGGACAAGGGTACCCCAGGCAAACATGCCGGCCGGATTAACCGACGAATCAAGTTACGTTTTTTCAGCAGAAGGATTAGGAAGTACTTTCTGGACCGTCAGTTCATCAGGCCGTATTTGGAAAACAATTGATAAAGGATTGCATTGGGCTGCATATCCAACGCAGGAAACATACATAGAATTCAGTAACCTGAAAATGCGTGATGCATTGCATGGCTTATGGGGAGTTCATGGCGAACTCTACAGAACCATTGATGGTGGTATTACCTGGACAGAGGTAGAACTTTCAGGATCATGGTTCACCAATGATCTTGCTTATGTTCCCGGCACTGCTTCAACTTATGTAAGCACAGGGGGCCATGATTTTCCGGGATACGCTGAGAACGGGTCGCTGCATGGAATTGGCACATCCTATTCTGTTGATGACGGCAACACATGGATTATTCTCGATACGGCAGTGGAACATCTGTCTCTTGCGATGGTTAACTCTTATACCGGCTTTACAGGTGGTGTTAATACAGACGCTTCAACAAATGGAATTTTTAAGTACACTGGATCAGCACTTGGTTATTCCTGTGGAAATAATCTTACCTCCATGTGTCACAAAGGAAATACAATATGTGTTGCGAATGGAAGTATAGCAAATTACCTGTCGAAAGGAGATTTTCTCGGCGCATGCGTATCAAGTTATGAAATTAATAATAAACAATCATTTGAAAACTCTGCATCAAATAAAGAATTAACTGTCTATCCGAATCCTGTTTCTAATTCAACTACCATTTTATTCTCCGTTCCTCAATCCGGAAATGTATCAATGCAAGTTTTTGATTTATCAGGAAGATTAATAACAACACTTGTCAATCAAAAAATGCAGGCAGGCAATCATCAATTAAAATGGAATGCCAATGATGAGAATGGAAATGCCATGTCTTCAGGCATTTATTTATTGAGGTTAAATACAGGCAGTTATTCTGAAACAAAAAAACTTTCGGTAATTAAATAAATAATTATTTGCTACTAAACCAAAAACGAAATGAAAAAAACTATTTCTTAATAATGATTGTGTTGGGTTTTTGTTCCTGTCAAAAGGAATTATCTCAGACTGATGCAAGTAAATCCTTTAAAATAAGGTTCGAACTCAGGCTACTTTGGACCACCAAAGCCGCACGCTCAACTTTTTTTAAAAGAGTGCGGCTTTTAGATTTCTCTAAAAGCCGCTTTAGTTCTCCAATTTATTGAAATGGACCATGAGCCTTGTCAGTTCAACCTTTGTCTCCTTCTCTATGGTAAAAAGATATTTTCTTTCGCATTGATGTTGACGATCGCCCCGTTAGGCTCAATGGAGTAGTTGTGTATTTTCATTCCCGTTAAAAATTATAAACTGTCCTTCTTTTAGTACCCGTTTTTCTTTTTTACCAATTCGTTTCATCTCTGGTCTCCGGGGCCAGCTATCAGGAGTTTTATTACGGCGTTAACTACTATTATTTATTCCACCACAGCTTCGTTACTAAATCATCCGGACCTTGTGCCTGAAGGACTGCATTATAATTTGTGGTGTTAACGGTTTGTTCGCTAAGTGGGTACCTGATGCGTCGGGGCCATTCGGGGATAGCGCTGGACGGACCCGTTACGGTTTCTTTCGGAACTCCGGTTCTTCTCCACTCTGACCAGCCTTCAAAACCAGTATAGAACATGGAGAACCACCGCTGGATGCGGATCTTATATAGTTTCTCGTTGGTAGTACCTGTATAAGCTACCCCGGGTTGCGTAAAATATGCCGGGTCGGGTGTAATGTCTGCCGGAAAAGGAAGGGTCAGCAGTGCAAGACGGGATTCATCATAGTCGAACTGGTCCTGTATGCCATTCATATAATAGGTTGCTGCATCGCTGCCTCCGGTGATCAGGCCACGTTCTTTCCCTTCTGCAAGAATGAACTGAACTTCGGCACAGGAAAGCAATATGCCCTGCGCTGCCGTGGGCGATGAAAACGAATATCCTGCTACGGGCATCAGGATCGGAGCTTCCTGAGATTGGTTGTTGGTGCCGCCATTATAACTTGTTTCAGTGGTTCCGATACCATTCGGCACGCCGGCGTAAACAGGGGTTCCGGTTCCAAGAGAAGCCGGAGTGGGCATGGCAAAATAAGCGATGCGGGGATCGTTTAGCAAATTCAGATTGGTTTGCAGGGTGGTGCTCAGATGATAATCTCCAATGGGAGAATTATGATAAGCAGGGAATTCAAAACCATTATCAGTTAAAAATTCCAGCGCAGCCTGATCGCTATGCGTTTGGAAAAGCGGATAAGTAGCAGGGTCTGCAGCAATGGCGTTCATTTCCGCGCCTACATCCACTTTGGCCCCTGTGACATTCGACATCCGCATCAACAGCCGTAGGCGTAACCCATTGGCAAATTCCTGCCAACGCAGGGCGCTTCCTCCCATGAGAATATCAGAATTGATAGGATCCGTACCGGTAGCCAACAGGCTATTGGCTTTTTTCAGAGAATCCATTAGCGCATAATAAATATCCTCCTGTTTATCGTAAGCAGGTTGAAAATTGTCCGAGGTTTTCCCCTGGACTGCCTGGCTGTAGGGCATGTCTCCATAGTTATCCGTCATTACCTGAAACATCCAGCATCTCATCACCAATCCTACTCCTTCATTGTTTTTATCCCCTTTCTGATGGCTGAGTATCCGATAGTTTTCAACATCTTTTAAGACATTGAAAAAATTCCAAAGAAAACTTCCTTCTGTCTGACTGGCTGTGAAAGCATCGTCAAACCCGCTGTTATACTGATTTGCGTAATAGTCTCCGATTACGCTGCCGCCAAACTGGGATATATATGAATAATTCCGAACTGAATTCTTGATGATTGCCGGCAGAAAGAGCTGTTCATTATCGACATGATCGGGCTGGTTAGGATTTTGATTGATGGTATCAAACCGCTTTGTACAGCCTGCGGAAAAAATTAGCGCCAGTGCAACGGTTCCGATATATAGTCTTGCATTCATGATGTTAGAATTAATAAATTAGAAATTAATGGTCAGATTTGCTCCAAAACTTCTCGTTGTCGGCAGGCTGAGATTTTCAAAACCTCCTACCAGTCCATTTCCTGTAGAAGCGCCGGTCTCCGGATCAAATTGATTATTCTTGGTGAACAAGGCCAGGTTGCGACCAACCAATGCTATAGAAACACTTTGGATCGGCAGCCCTGCATATATTTTTTTCGGCAGGCTATAGCCGAGTTTTGCTTCCCTCAGTTTCACAAAGGAACGGTCAACCAACTGCTGTTCGGAGTTGTGGTCATAATAACGCTTGTAAAAGTCACGTGGGCCTGTACCAATCAAACCTTGGCTGTAGGAGCCGTCAAATATTTGAAGATTGCGTTCATAACTACCATCGGTTTGCAGTACACCTCCATCGCGGTAATAATCGGTATTGTATACATCATCTGGCGCATGTTTCAATCTTGCTTCGGCTGTTTCGGCCAACTGACCGGCACCGGTTGCTTTATTGATGAAGCGGGAGACCATTACACCTCCATGGTTAATATCGAAGAGGAATTCAAGATAGACTCCTTTATAGGAGAACCTGTTGGTGATACCAGCAGTCCAATC
>JAOQAL010000072.1 GCA_025963615.1 Chitinophagaceae bacterium
TTACAGAACAGAATAAAGGGGGACAATTATTTTGTCAAAAAAAAAATCTGTATCAAATATTTTTTCGCCAATACGTGCTTTTTGTTTGGCCCAAAGAATTCCATATAGTCACTGGGATCTGCGACAAAAAAAGTCCCGATGACTATCGGGAAAAACCCTGCCGGCCGGACAGGCGGGGATAACAGCGCGTTTTCGGGCTGGTTCCCTGATGAGGCTTTTGTGCTACTGTGACTTCAACGCTATATCGCTGCTCCCTTGATAGCACACAACAAACTGGAAAATTAGCTTGACGCCTATGCGATAGCTATCGGGACGGGGAATACGCCCTCCCGATATAAAATCGGGGCAGGCTGTTTTCCGGACGGTTCCCTGATGGGGCTTAGGTACTGTGACCTCAGCAGTTTATCGCTACTCCCTTGACAGCACACAACAGACCTGCTATCAAAATTAACTTGACGCCAATGAGGTAGACCGGGAAATGTCAACAGGTAATAGCTGCCGTATCATTTTTTACAACCTTTTTACAAGTTGCTCCAATGAAATTTCTTCGAGCACGGATCGTTGCGAACGCTCATCTTCCAGCGTCCATCTAATAAGGCGGAAACATCCCTGATCAATTTCAAGGCCGGTAATATCCCCATCGCTGAAACAGCAGCAGCCGCTGTTAAAATAAGCTGGTTTCATCGTAAGATAATCTATGGAGACGGATGAGAATTCCCGTTCAGATTTGCCAATCTTTTTTCGCAATGCTTCCATCGCTGTACTATTATTATCCCTTTTTGCAGCCTGCATTTGCTTGTATAAACTTTCCAGTAACGTCAACGATTCAAAAACCGGCTGGTGCGTATGGCCTGTTACCAGCAGTATATTTTTTTGTCGTGCAGCCCAATCATACATGATTTCATTATGCAGGGTTTTTTCCTCATTATTATAGGCAGGCGTATTAGGATTGATGCGAAGGTAGCCCTGCAGCGGTCCCCAGATATTGGAAACAAAAAATTTGCTGAACCAGTTACCATCACTTTGTGCGTCCCCCTGATGGCCATGCGTGCAAAAAACATGTAATGGCCTGGCGCCCATTTCCACCACCAATATCACCCCTTCGTAGATTTTGATCTCTGCATTGTAAATACTTTTTAATTGCAAAGAAGCAAAAGGATCATTTTGCCAGTAGAGATCATGATTACCGAATATTTTTACAAAGGCGTTGCGATCGATAAATTTCTTTTCTGCATCAAATGTCCTGTTATTATTCTTTTTTACCTGTGCCAATGAATTTTCCCAAAGCTCCTCATTATCGCCCAGGCTGATAAATTGAAAACCATTCCTGTTATAATAATCCAGGGCGGATAAATAATTTGGCTCTGCCATCGCAAAATCATCCGCGCCGTTACGGGCACCTTTATGCTGATCGGAAAAAATAATGAATTTGCCGGAATAAAGTTCAAAAGGTATTACCAGGCCTTTTTTACCCGGATGCCGGATAATGTTTCCGTAGAGCTTTGATAAGGCATTAAAAATCCTTGCCCTATCGGGCTTTGAAGAAAATCTGGCTGTCGCCCACAGCACTGGTTTCAACAATAACCACCGGATAAATCTACGCATCATTCCGAAATTAGTTCAATAACCTGTTTAACATCGTTATACCCGTTATTATTGTGGTCTAATTCTTTCCTTATCCCGGCAATTTTATTAACTTTAAGCCCGTTTTAAAAATAGTATGAAAAACCGCTACCTGCTTACGCTGCTCTTTTTTATTATTTCCTTCTGCGCCAGCGCCCAAATAGTTTCTTTTAAAAATCTATTCCAGAAAAAAAATTTACTTCAAAAAGACTTCCATACGATTGCGTCCAGCTACCAGCTGCTGCAATTAGATAGTCAGCAACTGGCATTGTCCGGGGTACCCGTGACGCCAAATTTTGAGTTAAGTCTGCCTTTTGAAAATAACGACCTGGTACTGGATTTACATGCTGCCTCGATTATATCTCCGCATTTTTCGGTCGTTGAAGGATTACCCGGTGGCGCGACCCGACCGCTTCTGTATAGCCCGCCTTCTTTTTTCCAGGGTAAGATAAAAGGCCTGGATAAATCCTTCGCAACGATAAGCGTGTTCAATAGCCAGTTAATCGGTATACTCAGTGATTCCAAAAGCAATATCATCCTGGGATCCATTGAAGAAAACGGGCGGGCAACCAGTCAATATGCTTTATACCGTGATATCGATTTAAAAGTAAAAGCAGCCAGCAATTGTTTTACGGATGAAACAGCGATTGAAAAAAATGCAGCCGGCCGCACCATCCCCTCGTCCGCTAACCGGGAGCTGGCTACCGGACAACCTATTGAGATTTATTTTGAATGCGATTATAAATTTTACCAGGATAAAGGAAGTAATGTCAATAACGTAGTGAATTATGTGCTGAGTTTTTTTAACAGCGTAGCGCTTTTATATGCGAACGAAAATATACAGGTACAGGTATCGCAAATAAAAGTATGGACCACTCCCGATCCTTATGCCTCCTTAACTTCCATCAGTTCCGTCATGTCGGCATTCAGCACGAATATGTCCACGGATCCTTACGTTGGAGATTATGCGCATTTTCTTTCCACCCGGGGGCTTGGCGGAGGCATCGCGTATTTGTTAAGCGATCCCTGTATTTTCGGAAGGGGCAATCGTACCGGTGTAAGCGCGATCAGCAATACGTATAATAGTTTTCCAACCTATTCCTGGACGGTGAATGTCGTAACGCATGAACTGGGTCACAATTTCGGTTCGCATCATACCCATTGGTGCGATTGGCCGGGAGGTCCTATCGACTGGTGTGGTCCAACCGCCAACGCAGGTTATATTGAGGGCTCCTGTTCCACCGGACCCCTTCCGCCTGCCGGGGGTGGTACGATTATGAGCTATTGTCACCTGCTTAGTTCGGTAGGAATCAACCTCAGTAATGGTTTTGGTTTGCTGCCGGGGAATGCGATACGAAGCGTTCTGGGTGCAGCAACCTGTTTTGGTAATTGCAAAATGACAATCAGTAACGTTAAAACAGACGCTTCCTGCGGACAAAATAATGGCTCGGCCACTATTACTCCAGCCAATGGAACCGGAACCTATACCTACTTATGGAATAACGGACAAACAGGTTCGGCGCTAACCAATGCTGCGCCGGGTATTTACACGGTAACGGTAACTGACGGGGCTGGTTGCAAGCTGATGGGAATTGATACTATTGTTAATACCGGCGGTGCGTTGCCTGTAATTCTTACGCCTGCAAGCCCGGCCTATTTTTGCACCGGTAATACAATTTTGTTATCAGCAACCAACAACCCGGTTTACGGCTACCAATGGTATAATAACAATATCATCATCCAGGGGGCTGGGCAGTCAACTTATACTGCTGCATCTGCTGGTGATTATTCGGTAGCGGTATCATCAGGTTCCTGCACAGTCACTAAATCGGTAACGGTTATACAGGTAGCAACGCCTTCCGCCAGTATCAGCACGACCGGTTCAACGAATTTTTGTAATGGTGGCCAGGTTGTATTAAATGCCAACCCCGGTACCGGCTACCAGTATCAATGGTATAGAGATGGAATAATTATAACCAGTGCAACCGCTAATTCTTATACAGCCAGTGTTGCAGGCAACTATACTGTAAGAGTTTATTCTGGAACCTGCGAATCGACCTCATCTCCTGTCCCCGTTACCGTAGCTTCATCACCCGAAGCCTCTATTTCATCGAACGGATCTTTAACCTTTTGTGATGGAGCCCATATCGTACTGGTAGCGAACCCTGGTGCTGGCTATACGTATCAATGGTACAGGAATAATAGTATTATCAACGGCGCCACAGATACAACTTATACAGCAACAACCAACGGTGACTATACCGTACTAACGTCATTGGGCACCTGTTCTAAAACCTCTGCTGCTACCACGGTAACCGTTTTACCCAATCCATCCATTCTAATTAACCCGGACTCATCAACGATCCAAAAATATCAAACGCAAACGTTGACGGCCAGTGGTGCATCAACCTATAATTGGGTGGCACAACCTGGACTTGTAAGTTCCGCTGCAAATAGTGGTGTGGTGGAACCATTAACAACCACCGTTTATACTATTGAAGGAACTGCAGGCAATGGATGCAAAGGAACTGCAGCCGCAAGAGTAATTGTAATAGGTTGCGGTGATGTGACCCATATCAGTGCAACGGCTTACAGCCCTTCCAGAGTCGTTGTAAGATGGAACAATCCCGAAGGAACAACCGGTGACAGTATTCAATACCGGGTAGCAGGGTCGCTACTATGGACCGGCGTGTTCAGTGATGAAAATGTATATGAGATCGATGGCTTAACGCCCGGCGCAGCCTATGAATACCGTATCATTGCGTTGTGCAGTACGTCGAAAACATTTATTTCTTCAGCTACTGCCTCCTTCACAACTCCTGCTTTGAATAACGGTATTTATTTAAAGCTGTTCCCGAACCCGGTGCAGCAGACAGGGAAACTGGAAATAATAGTTGATAAAAACTATGAATTGCAGGCTGATATTTATAATATGCTTGGACAAAAAGTAATGAATGTAAGCTCTGCAGAAAACCTGCCGGCGGGGCAAACACTGAAAATAATCAATGGGTTAAAATTATCTGCAGGTTTATATCATTTAGTTGTCCGCCTGAACGGTAAACTGTATACAGTTAAAATGATTGTGCAGCATTAATATAAAATGGCTGGTTAAAACCACGGAACCTTTTATTGGCATGACGGTATCTTTTATTCTAAATTATATTTCTTTATTAAAGTTATCAATACTCCGTTTGTCCATCCAAAACCATCCTGCGACTGATATTCTCCGCCTCCGGCCTCCATATGAGTATCCACCACATTATATTTCTCCATGAGTTTACCGGTGCTTTTAAAGACTTTCGTATTCAGGCCCACCCATCTTTTGGCGATTTCCTTCGCCAGCACTGATTGATTGTAATTTTCCAAACCCGCAATGGCAATCCACATCAATGGCGCCCATCCATTGGGGGCATCCCATTGCTCGCCGGTATTTTTCAATGTAGCCGTTAATCCGCCCGCTTTCAGGAATTTCTTCTCAAGAACCTCTTTTACAGTAATAATTTTTTTTTCACCGGCAACATTTAAAAAGAAAGGCGACATGCCCGCCAACGTCAATTCAGGCGACTGTTTTTTTGTTATAAGATTATAATCAACATACCAGTTACTTGAAGATGACCAGCAATATTTATTGATTGCTTTTCTCCGCCGTTCGGCTATGTCATCATAATATTTTGCTTTTACCAATTCTCCGCTTTCTTTATTCGCTTTTGCCAGTGTTTTTTCGAGGTGATACAACAGGCAGTTTAAATCAACCGGAATATAATTTGTAACCTGTATGGCTGCAAGTGTCTTTCCATCGGCAAACCAACGGCTGCTGAAATCCCATCCGCTTTCAGCAGCGCTTCTCAGGTCCCTGAATTTTCTTTTTTTAAAGTCACTTTCCCCCAATATTTTGGAAGTTTGAGGCATCTCAGCAGGACCTGATTTCTTCCTGGTCATTCTTGCCCAGGCACTATCAACGAGTTCCGCATCTTCCCGGTAACTTTCCTGTCTCGGTATATCATCCCTGTCGTAATAACGTTGAAGGATACTGCCATCGGGCATTTTTATAACATGCTTTGTGGCGGCAGCCTGATCAGTAAAATATTCATATTCCTTTTGCAGTGCTGGCAAATAAGTAGCATAAACATAGTTGCCTTTTACCGAAGCAAGAATATCGAGCATCAAAGCGAAAAAAGGTGGCTGTGAACGACTCAGGTAATAACTGCGGTTCCCGTTTGGAATATGACCATATTGGGAAATGAGAAAGGCGAAATTGCTTACCATGTTTTCGATCATTTCATTTTCACCACTTTCTTTCAGCCCCAGCAACGTAAAGTAAGAATCCCAGTAATAAATTTCCCGAAAACGGCCACCCGGTACGATGTATGGATTTGGTAGTGGTAACAAGGTACTTCCGTCTATGACCGGGTCATGGTCCCGTTTCAATACCTTCCATAGATTTTTTATGTGTATTACTACATTCTCGCTGGTATCTGTTTTATAGTCCGAAGCAGGACTAACAGGCAATTGAAAATTATCTTCAACAAATTTCTTCAGGTCAAGCTTGGGTCCTTTCATTAAGCCATAGTCGTACATAATATCTGCGGGTTTGCGTTTGGGTACGCAATCCACAAAAGTTTTATTGTCTGAAAAAATCCGTTTTAACTGCACCTCTTTAAACAATTCGCCATAAATTTTATCTGGCGTTTTTACATCCTGTGCAAAAAAGTCAGTGAATTTGAATACCCCAACAAATAAAAAAAGGAATTTTCTCATACAAACCTGTGGTTTAGCTACCGAATTTAAGAAATAAAAAAGCATCCTGCTATTACAGCATCCTGTACATCCAAACGAATCATCATCACCTGATGTGCATAGCATAGTAAAATGTCATGCCATCTGCCCGAAATAATCCAGTAAGGAATAAGACCCGTAATCCAGGAGGACCAGAACTGGTTACTATATTGTACCGTAGTGCAAATGGATTATACAAGAAAACTAACCCATTTCGTGACTATTTGTTAAAGGGCCCGACTCATTTTTACAAATTTTTCTACCGGGTTAAAAAAACCGGTAACCATAGCAGCATGCTTGTCTGCTTATGCCAGACGGTGTATAGGAAAAGATGCTCAAATAAAACCCCGCTAAGACTAGCAGGGTTTACGTTGCCTTGTTGTTATATCGCTCACTCAAAAAAATTATTCAGCGCCATCTGCCTGGGCTCTTTGTACTGCATAGTTTCCAATGTTCTTTCCTACATCTAATCCCGTCTGGCAATCACTTCGGTAATGGATACCCGCCAACATTCTGGAAAGAGAGGCCTCCTGTGCCATTGCCTGGTACGCCGACGCTCTTTCGGGAACGAGATGAGAAAGCACGGTGGCCGCGGCACCACTGAATGTCGAATGTCCTGACATATAAGATGGGAAATTGGGAATACCAGTTAGCGTTTTAATGTTTGGGTTCATTTGTGTCGGCCTGGGATTGAAATAAAAATATTTTGTATCCCAGCACACAATGGAGGCATCCATTAATGCCATATTTAACAAGGCCAGATTCCTTGCCCATCTTACTTCGCTATAATTTTTCTTAATAAAATCTTCCGCAGCTATTGCATCCCAATGGCCGGGCGGGGTAGCAGTGGCTACGCCATCGGCCCAGAAATGAACAATCCTGTAATGTTCCCTTGTATCATCCTGGGTATATTTATAGATCTCTTCGGTTTCATCCTTCATTTGCTGACTGGATGTGGAAGGCGGCGGACCGGGACGAAGCGAAATGGCTGTAACCGAATCAAACAAAAAAGCTTTTACTTTCCCGAACAACGGCAGCATTGGCGGACGGTGTGGACTTTCCAGACTATACCAGGGCGTTTCCCCTCTGGCAATACAATCTGTTTCCAGTTGTGTCCATAGCACCTGATTTCCTATAGCAGCACCTGCCCTATCACCGCGGGCCCTTGCCACAAATTTTTGTGCTACAGCTTTTCCCAGTGCTTCGCCTGCTTCGATGTCGCTACGGACATTGGCGCCGGAAATGATACGGGCCCGTTTATGTTCTTCTGCTTTTTGCTGAATAAAATCCTGGTCGCCCGGGAAAAGTAATTTCAGCATTTCAACGGAAACGCCTTCCACCACGGCATCCTCAGAAGGATAAGATGGAAGGTTTGATTTAGGAATCAAAACATTTACCGAAGAGTCTGCATTATAAGGCGCTTTGCGGTTGTACAACGTTTTATAATACCAGGCAGAAACCAAACCATCATATTGTGCAGCGCTCACATAAGCGTAAGCCCTGGCAGCGTAAGGCGGGTTGGCAAATGGAAACTGAGGATAGGCCAACGGGTTATTAGCGCTGGGAAAAGGATAGGTGTCATCTTCATTCTGATAAGGTGGCAGATTATGTTTAGCTACCAGCGTACGCAAGATTTCATTCCAGCGAAGCACTGCGCCGGCACTCCAGTACTTTACGAGATCTTTTTCCTCCGTTGTCAAATCCTGTTGCCAGGCTTTGATTTCGTTGACCTGTGCAATATAATCCGGCGTATTTGTTGCGACAGGTGCGGCAACAACGATATCAGTAGGCGCTGCAAGAAGTATGGGCATCCAGTTCCCTGCATTCAAATCGTTATCCCCCGGTGCCAGTGCGGCAATATGATCAGTCCGGCCTGTAATGTTTTTAGAACAGGCGGCCATCATCAGCGTGACTATGACCAGGCCTGTTATTGAAGAACGAACAATATTTTTCATATCACTTGGTTTGATTGTTATTGGCGTCTGATTTTGATTTGCGGCTGAAATTCAGCACATAAAACAGGGCACCGTTTATTGTCAACGACTGCCCTGTATTTCTTCCTGCAATTACATAATTACCCCCTGCTACCAATGACAAACGAGGTGCAAAGGCCGGCGTATATTTAAAATTCACGCCGGCAGTAGTGGCGTTCATTTTATTACTGATGAAAGGCATATTATTCCTTGTAATATCAAATCCCCCCAGTGTTTCCATCCTGTTTAATACCGCTTCTGCAATGAGGTGATACGATCTGAGGCCGACCCTGAAATTGAATGTAGCGACGTCGGGCATGTCAACTTTATCCGTTAAATGTGTTTCTGTCGTATAATAGGAAGTCCTGTCTATTTTAACATCACTCCTGTATACGTAGGTTGCGGAACCGGTAGCAAAGAATTTTCCAAACTGGAGGTCGCCCATTAGCCGGAACATCAAATTACTGCTATGCAACCCGATGGATAAAGGAAGATAATCCGCTACATAATTAGTAAGTGGTGTAGAAAAACCACCAATCGTAAAAAGCGTGAAAATTCCATTATCCCAACGCTGTTTAGCGACCGCGTATTTTACAAACAGGCTGAGATCCTGTACTCCTTTCTGGCCATGAAGAGTACCGGCAGAAGCTTTCGTTATGACATAAGGCGCTCCAAAGAGCACATTCAGTCTTTTGGTAACGCCATAGTTGCCCATCAATCCAATCATTTGTGTGGAGACCGTTCCCAGGTTCCGGTTTTCTCTTTTCAATGTTCCTTCCCAGTAGTTCTTCCAGCTGCTGTAGCTATACAGGGGGCCGACACAAAACGCGTTTTTTTCCATCATGATAGCGTCAATGTCTGTTTGTGCGATTCCTAAGAAAGGTATCAACAGCAGGATCCCGATCATTATCTTTTTTGACATAACAGATTTTTTTTTCGTCGGAAAATGTTTTCGAATTGTCTTACACGCCAGCCGTTTAACGGAAGCGTTTTAAATTCCCTGTTCAGCAATACAGATACTACTGAACAGGGAATTTTAATTTCAAAAAAGAAACTACCCGCATGGTTTATGCGCGCAGCACTCAATTCATTTA
>JAOQAL010000081.1 GCA_025963615.1 Chitinophagaceae bacterium
GACACGGATTTTTCTTGGTCCTAATTCTTTCGCTAAATAACGGGTAAGAATTTCAACGGCTCCTTTCATTGAAGCATAAACAGAAGAACCGGGGAATGTAAGTCGGGCCAGGCCCGATGAAACATTGATAATTCCGCCTCCGTCATGGAGGAATGGTAAAAATTTCTGCGATAAGAAAAACACAGCTTTGTAATGAATGTTGAAGATGCTGTCTAACTGCTGCTCGGAGGTTTCAGCAATAAGTGAATACAAGGCTGTTCCTGCGTTATTGATAAGGAAATCAAATTGGGGGCTTCCGGAATATTCTTGTAAATAATCTGTTGTTTGTTTGACGAAGTTATCAAACCCATTTATGTTGCTTGTGTCCAACTGAAAAGCTACCGCTTTTTGCCCTAGTGATTGAATTTCTGATACGACGCTATCGGCTGCTTCTTGGTTGGAATGATAAGTAAGTATTACATCAATTCCTTTTCTGGCGAGAGCCAACGACATATTTTTTCCCAGGCCACGGCTACCACCTGTAACCAATGCAATTTTATTTTTTGTGCTCATTTTTATTGTTGTTTTAATTTTTAACAGGATGTTTAAGCCATATCATTACTGGCTTCCACCGCCATTTATCAATAAGTGCTGCCCGCTTACAAACGACGATAAATCGGAAGCAAAGAAAACTGCTGCATTGGCAACGTCTTCAACCGTTGCCATTCGTTTCATAGGGTTCATATCCGAAAGCCATTTCAATGACGGCGTATTGGCATCCATACCGGTAAATATTCCGGCATCGACAACCGCATAAGGCACCAGGGAATTTACCGTTACACCACGATGCCCGATTTCTTTGGCCAATACTTCTACCAGGTAATTTGGGGCTGTTTTACAAATCCGCTTGTTCCGCCGTAATTAGTACCGTATTATTTTTTAAGTCCATCTTGTCTATTTTTTAATGATTATACTTTAATAATCCGTCCTGTAATAATCCCTGAAATTGCTCTTTCATAAGCCCTGGCGACTTTCCAACTCTCAACAGGAATAAACCCGGGGAAGAATGGATGAAATGTTTTCGATTCTGTCAAAACAGTAGGACTTATGCAATTGATACGAACAGCTTTTGGAAGTTCGTTTGATGCTGCTTTCACAAAACCCTCAACACCGCCATTTATCAGTGTACCAATAGTTCCGCCTAAAATGGGTTCATCAGTTAATACACCCGACACCAAGGTGAAAGAACCGCCTGCATTGATATAAGGTAACGCGGTACGGACAGTGTTAATTTGTCCCATTAACTTGCTGCCAATAGAAAACGAGTAGTTTTCGTCTGTTAGGCTTTCAAAGGGTGCTGCTGCCACTTCACCGGCTGTAATGGCTACAGCATCAAATGAACCAATGTTTTTAAATAATGTTTCAAGACTTTTCTTATCTGAAATGTCTGCCTGGAAGTCGCCCGATATCCGGGAAACACTTACTACTTCATGCCCGGTATCCTGCAATCTTTTTGAGACCTCTTTCCCAATAGTGCCACTGGCCCCGATTACGATAATTTTCTTTTGCATACTTCAATATTTTTGTAGATACAAAAGTCCACAACCATTATCAGGCCGGTGTAACCAAATCTGCTTTTGTTGTAACCGAAATGAATTGGGGCTTTGTTAAGGTGTAGGCTGATGTCTGAATGATTGTCCTTCGGTGATAATTTTTAAAAAGTCAGCGAAGGACTTTCGCGGATATTCAAATTCTGAACCTTGTATTTGGCAAGAGTTCCGGCGGAACCCGGCATTCATAATTTAAAATTGGCTGAATGCCGAATGCGTTCCTTAAGATTGAAGTCTGGTCTTACCGCCGGGATGATACTCCTTAATTCTCGGGCCTGAGTAGAAACTGATTGAAATTCAAAAGCCGACGAGATATTCTTTCCTGGGGATTATTCTGTCGCCGGAATTGCAGTTGAGCAGCGATCTGACCATGGGTATATATTTATCAGATAACCACAAGGCAAATCTCTTGTTATAGACCAGTTTAATTTTTGACAGGTAGCTGTTGATGGTTATTAATGATTCGGTGACGGTATTACTCCGAGTTGAATCATCATACCCACCATATCCGATTGAACCCAATGTTCTGTAATCATACCATCTCTTAAACGCCATATAGAAATACCTTTCATGGAAAACTCTTTATTGGTTGCTGGTATTCCAAACACCGTTCCTACGTGTTTACCAAAAGCGGTCACGTGAGCCACCACTTTGTCATCTTCCGCAATCAAGTCATCTATTACATGGTAACCGGGAGTGGCCTCCGAGAACATTGTAAACAATTGCTTCCATCCGTCCCGGTTAGCCGGAATACCAGGAGGGGGATTGTGTTCAACAAAATCTTCGGATAAAAATTCATTTAATATTTCAGCGTTAGCGATCTTACCCTCTTCATCAATAGCTTTGAAATATTTCCGAATAATATCCTTGTTTGCCTCTTGCAGATTTTTTTCTTTCATATACTTGATTTTTATCTTATGGTCATTAGCATTTCAGTTTCGACTGGTTTGCCGGTACCTTTAAATATACACTAGTTCTCCTGCTTTTTAGCTGCCCTTAAGTGAATCCTTGCGGCAGGTATTCCTGTACTGCTTGCTTTTTAATGTCCATAAGTTTACTTTTTTGGTAAACCTATTTCAGGACGAGACACTATATTTAATGGAAGTAGAGTTTGACTTCTTTCTGTTTAATTCCCTATCCTTTGATTCTCATAACTTGCTCGGTGAATTTATAGGTCTTTGATGTCCTTTGCTACCAAATTAAGATTGTTACCGAGTTGGTGCCCACCGCTTTCAATTTCGCGAAAGGTTGCCACTGGAAGCTTATGCCTGTAAGATGCAATATGATTAAACGGTATCTCTTCATCGTCGCGGCAATGGTAAAAGAAGATTCGACTATTTTTTGGAACGCTTTCGGCGAAATCTTCTTGAAGTTCTATTCCCTGTACCCATTTCTCTTTACCACTCCAAAATGGTGTAGATATCAGGAAAATCCCGGCTACCTTTTTCGAAACCTTATTTTCAGAAATGTATTTAAGCAAAAGTGACGCCCCTAATGAATGTGCGACCAAAATAACATCGTCTCTGAGTTTACCAATTTCTTTTCCGATTTGCTTCAGCCAACCAAAATCCGGGGCAGCTTCATCAGTTTGCATCCGGGGATAACTTATCTCATAATCCTTCCCTAATGCTTTTTGTAGTGAAGCCACCAACTTTGTGTCTGCCTCATAACCGCCGTCACCCCCGCCCTGTATAAAAAGCACTTGTTTTCTCATATCCCGCGAGCTATAATGTTTTACAAGCCTAAGAGAGATTTCTATTGCATCAAATCGTTTGCCAGGTTGTAACGATACTTTCAGAAATGAATTGTTTCATAAGAGAAAGATTAATCGTAATCTGTAATCATCAGTGCCTGAATTATGTGATTCGGTTGTTAAAGAGCTACGCTACTCCATATTTTGGAATAAAATGACCAAACACAAGTCCGAGCAAGTTGGAAATACAGGTGTTTATAGTAAATAAAAATGGATATTTGTATATTTATATGAGTAATGAGACGAACAATACTGATATGTTCTTTTCTGTAACTAAATTTTTATTTGCCCGACAATTCTTCAGGGAATTAAAAACTGATTTATAATTTACCAAGATGCAATTTTATCCGCCCCATGAGGTCATTGAATGACCTCTTTATTTTTTGGCGAGAACCTGAGTTCTTTGTGTGCCTTATATGCTCGGTGGCTATAAAATCAACGACTGCGGATTCTATTCCTTGTAAGTTACAGTAATAACAATTAAAGGTTTATATGAAACATTCAAATAAAGTATTGGTTTTTTGTATAGCGATATTGTGTTTCTGTTGCAATTCAAAAAATGATAAGCAAAAAAAGTTGTCAAAAATTGAAATAAGCAAGGATACATTGCCAAAAAATGCCATAACTCCAGATAATTTAGGGAAAAATGATCTTTCTGTTGTGACAAGGTTATTGGGGCTAAAGGATATTAAAAACAAATCGAGTATAACCCAAATTAGAATCTGGTTTGGATATGCTCTTTCAGATAGCGGTAAAGTTGTTGTATTAAATAATGAAAATAATGTTTGGAGTTCCAGCGCATATTTTTTTAAATATCTTTTAGATGAAAACCATAACCTCATTTCAATTGAAAAGAAAGTTGATCATAGAAATCCAATTTCTGGATGGCCAGCGTTTTTAAGAAAACTGACTGAATTGAATATGTACAAGCTTAAAAATTATGATAAAATACCCAAATACTATGTTTGTGGTGATGGAGATGCTTTAAGTATTGAAGTTTGGAAAGATAGTTTATATAATATATATGACTATCCTTGTTATGATGTATATGAAGACAAAATAGCTGAAGTAAACAAGATTAAACAAATTGTAACCCTACGACCAACTGCATTCTGGGTGTTTGAGCAGAATAATGTATACAATTCACTTTTTCCAGTGATGCGGGAGCAAGTCTTTTATTTTGTTGATGGGATGATTGGGTATGCAGGCAAGAACATCTTTCAGCCAGCCATAAGGTTCGATGCCATGCATTTTGCAGGTGCCCAGCAAACTGTATAGCATGCCGCTTCGTTTAGCGGCTTCATGGCTGCCGGCAAACAAATAATTTTTTCTACCCAGCGCAACAGGGCGGATGCTGTTCTCAACCGGATTGTTATCTATGTTCAGCATTCCGTTTTCAGTATACCTTGATAATTTCTCCCAACGCTCAATGCTGTAGCCAA
>JAOQAL010000084.1 GCA_025963615.1 Chitinophagaceae bacterium
TGAAGATTGGAACAGGATCTTGCAGAGGGAAAGTAATTTTCAGAAATGTCATGCTGGTTATTTATTCTCAACTCAAAACACAGGTTTTATTTACTGATATCCTGATACTCTAAAATTATCCGGTTTCGCTATGCTGGTCAAAATTCATTGCTGAGATTGATTTACTAAAATTCAATCCTTAATTAATGCATATTACGACTGCCATTCTCCGGCAATCATCACTTTGTCAATAAGATTCGTGCCAAAAGCATAAGGAAGGTAAGCTATCGAAGAAATTTGTCTGGTAAAAATAAGGTTTGCTTTTTTACCAACCATGATACTCCCCAGTTCATTTTGTAGGTCCATGGCGTAAGCTCCATTGATCGTAGCCGCATTGATAGCTTCTTCCGGCAGCATTCTCATTTGTATGCAGCTTAATGATAACACAAAATTCATATTTCCGCTGGGCGATGAGCCGGGATTATAATCGCTTGCCAGCGCAATGGCGGCACCCTGGTCAATTAATTTACGGGCAGGTTGAAAAGGCATGCGGAGAAAAAAAGCAGCGGAGGGAAGTAAGGTGCCGATCGTGCCGGAGTTTTGCATGTTTTTTATATCATCGTCAGTCATTACTTCCAGGTGATCTAAAGAAACCGCCTTCATCTTTATGCCGGTTTCAATGCCACCAATACTGCTAAGTTGATTTACATGAAGTTTTGGCTTCAATCCGTAATTCATTCCTGCCTGGCAAATCATTTCGGTTTCTTCAGGTGAAAAGAAACCTGTTTCACAAAACACATCGATGTAGTCGGCCAGTTTTTCTTTGGCGATCGCTGGTAACATTTCACGAATGAGGCGATCAATATAGCCCTGGTGATTGTCTTTATATTCCAGCGGATAGGCATGTGCACCCAAAAAAGTAGCTTTGATAGAAAGCCCTGATTTTTCTTTTAGCTTTTTTATGACCCGTAGCATTTTCAATTCCCCCTCCGTGGTTAATCCATAACCGCTTTTAATTTCAATGGCGCCGGTGCCCAGTTGAGTCACTTCTTTCAACCTTTTCCATGCCTGGTTGAAAAGTTCAACTTCTGAAGTTTCATTTAATTTTTTTGCCGAATTGAGAATACCGCCACCTTTAGCCGCAATCTCCGCATAACTCAACCCTTTCAATTTATCAATAAACTCATTTTCGCGGTTGGCCGCAAATACAAGATGTGTATGGCTATCGCACCAGCAGGGTAATATGAACTGCCCGGATGCATCTGTAGAATGGTCAATCCTGAGTAATGAAGAACTGATATCTTTCATTTCACCAAACTCTGTTATCCTTCCATCCTCAATAACCAGGTAGGCATCTTCTATAGAAGGAAGTATGGCAAGACCGCTCCCCCGAAGCAATTGATTCTCTTTTCTCACATTTATCAGTTGCCTTATATTCCTAACTAACTGTGTCGCCATGAGTTTTTACTATAGTTGTTGTGTTGGATCAGGTAAAAGTAACAAATCTGTATACTGTATTTCTTATTTGTATAGTTTTTGCCTGATCTTACCTGTTTACAACGGAATAAATGCAAACGACTCCCTGTAAAACAGGCTGCTTATTCGTCACAGGTTGGCAACATGTTCAATTCCGTCTTACAACATGTTGTGGCAACCGGTGGCAAAATAATACGACCGTGCCCCAACCAGGTTGCCGGTTGAATCGGAAGCTACGAAACCAAAAGAAAAGCTGACGGAGTTGATAGACTACTTCTTTTGTCCTATTATTCAACCCGCTTTGCGGGTTGTTGAACGGGTTATCAACGATGACCCTGGTTTACAACCAGGGCTATGCAAATTGAAGCCCTTCGGCTAAGAAGAAATAGTCATTCGTATCGACGGAATAAAAGCAAACGACTTCCTCGCAAAACGTATTGGTTATTAGTAAAAGGGTTGCCAACCTTTGAAAGGACTCTGTAAAACATCAACAATCTCTTTCGGGTTGGCAATACGCCGGACTGATGACTGCAACGAAATTTTCGGGGCAACAATAACCTTGATATCAGCAGAAACCCTTTTTAAATTAGTTCTTCCAGCTCTCTGCGGTAATCGTATTGCAGGTCTTCATGAAGCGTTGCCAGGACGGTCCTGGTTTTCTTAACCTGCGCCTGATAAAGGTTGTTGATAACCGCATTTTTTTGTATAGGGATTCCAGATTTCTTTAATACCGTACAGAAGTATAGCCGCAATTCCACCTCCGTTTGTTTTGAACCACTATAGCGGCAATACTTATTAATAACCCGGACAATCTTGCGAAGACTTTTTTTAGCGAAATAGAGATGCGAAAGATTAATCTCATTAAATAACTGGTCAATTTCTTTTTTTATACCTTCTACGTAGTCTTGTTCGTTATGAGCTTCAAATAATAAATAAGTCAGCAATTCCTTATTTTCTTTCTTGAACCTGGAGAGACGCAGGCATAATTCGGTTAATTGCGATGTTTTAAGCGTATTGAGCTCGTCTTTTATTTCGTGAATCGTTGCAGCTTTCATAAGTGTGAAGATATTTATTTACTCTAATATCTTTGAAAAGGACACCTGGTATAAGCGTTATTTTACAGTTTGGCAGACTGTATTTCATAGATGTTCGAAATGCTGGATTAAATATTCCTGTGTTGATACGCGACATCCTTTGGGCTACCCGGGAGGGCGTGGCCCTGGTTATAGACATCGGGGATTGTTCATTGAAATTAACGGGACAGGAAAATTATTAGACATTAAACAGTTTCCGGGTTTCGAACGCCGGTGGTCCTATTTATGCGCCGGTACATTCTTCACTATTATCTATCTTTAGTCTGTGGAATTTTTTGTAGATAAGCAATCCATAGTACGAAAAGTTTGGGGCAAGGGCGATACGATATTATTTGTCTTTGCCGGAGCCTCCGCAGAATTCGCTTTAAATAAAGCGGTTGATTGGTTATACTTTACCGGCCGCCTTCCCGCTGATCCGCTGGGCAGGCTGTTTTCGACTGTTATGTATGCGCGGAAAATCGTTTTTTCTGAAAGGCAGGAAGCGCTCAAAGCGATTGATAAAATAACTTTCATACATACCACGGTTGAGAATAACCGTAATGCGAAAATTCCTGATTGGGCCTACCGGGATGTACTTTTCATGCTCATTCATTATTCAATTGCTTCTTTTGAATTGCTGGAAAGGAAATTGACGGAC
>JAOQAL010000089.1 GCA_025963615.1 Chitinophagaceae bacterium
TTTACCTTCTAAACATCTCTACCGGATTATCTGGAATGTTTCACGCAAAGGGCGCAGAGAAGCAAAGGACGCAAAGAGATGTACGGTTAAGAAGAGCCTCATGTGCTTTTGCAAGATATTTCACGCAAAAGGGCGCAAAGATGCAAAGTCCCACACAACGTTCCTGGCGGAACTCAAAATCCGCTTTTTAATAATGATGCCTCCGATGGGACATGGCATTATTATAAGTCTCCCGGTAAACGAATTGATGTTTTTCTGGTAACGGGTTGTCTTTAATCTCCGATATCTTTTATTTCGGTGTGACGGATTAAAACCGCATCAATACTTCCTTTATCTCTTTGTAATGTTGCCAGGGGATGAAATGGTTGGCGCCGGGTAAAATTTGTGTTTCTACTTTTTTCGCATTCACCAGCATTTGTTTTGCATACGCCGCGTTTCCTACCGGCACCATATTATCCTTTTCACCATGAATGATATATACAGGACATGTAATTTTTGAAAAATCATTTTTTAACAGCACGAGATCTCTTTTTAAATACCAGAGTTCCTCATTGCTGGGGCGCATAGCACCGGGTATCAAAAAATTTAATGGAGTTTTATATAATACCGGCCGCCACTTTTCGGGTTTCTCTTCTGCCGGGTCTACAGAACCTGCCAGCAATACGATAGCGGAAAAAGATCCCGGGTTATCCGCCGCAAGTTTTATTGCCATCGGGCCACCTAAAGAATGACCTATTATATAAACCGGTTTATTATTGTTGAGCAATGTGAGCAAGGGACTGATTAACTGCGATTGAGCATGCAGATCTTTGGCGTTTCCAAATTCACTATCCCCAAAACCCGGGCGGTCAATAGAAATCATGCGGTACTTTGCCAGTAAATCTTTATCCTTCAGGTATTCGCTGAATGCATCCCAGCTTCCGGGTGAACCATGAACAAAAAATAATGTCGGAAAACTATTATCCCCTGTCTTTACATAATGCATCCTGAAACCATTCACGGTCACTGTTTCGGTATATAGAGAAACACCTGCTTCTGAAAATTTCTTTTTAGCTTCTGTATCGCTGATCCGGAACTGCATACAGCTCTGCGCAAGTATGAGCCAGGCAAAAAGTATCATGCCGAGAATAATAAATGTTTTCATTAATCGCCTACTGAGTTTCACTGATTAAATCTACAGAATTATGTAATGCTGGATGATGGATACTGGATGATAGATGCTAGATGCTGGATACTGGATGCTGGCCACTGGATGCTGGATCCTCGTAAAGGCCACAACGTCGCTAAACTTCTTAACTTAATGACATAGCCCATCGGGGCTAAACTTCCAATAAATTTTCAAGTCCTTACAAGATTTACAAATGAAGGAATTTATAGCAACGGTCAAAAACAAAATGACTTTACTGACATCCAGTATCCAGTGGCCAGTTTCCAGCCTTTCACATCTGTCAACCCTACTTATCCCTTCTGTTAAATGGCGGCCTTGGCCTTTGCTGATTTGGATTCCGTCTTTGTTGTTGTGGGGGGTTTTGCTGCGGCCCTTTTTGTTGCTGGTTACCCTGGCCCTGTTGCCTTTGTTGCGGCCGTTGGTCCCGCTGGGGTCTTTGATTATGTTGCTGATGACGTTTTCTCTCTGCTTTTTCCAGTGTTTGCAGACTTATCTGACCTACCAGGTCTACGTATTCAGGTTCTACTTCTTTTGGCTTGGAAGATGTTATTTCCACTGCGCCCAGTTCATCCGGTATAATGCCTTGCTGGTTCTGTGATTTTATTTTATTTACTCTTTCAATAGTTACCGGATATTGTTTATTGCTATCTGGTAATATATACCACATCAGGTTTTTAAAAATATCCTTCTTGATCAGTATAGCATTTCCTTTTGCCACCTGGATGGTTTCGCAGTTATCGGGAAAAAACTGCAACGCATCTAAATAAGTGTCCAGTTCATAATTCAGGCAACACTTTAGGCGTCCGCATTGGCCGCTCAGCTTGCTTTGATTGATGGACAGGTTTTGATAGCGTGCTGCGGTTGTATTCACCGATTTAAAATCAGTCAGCCATGTGCTGCAGCAAAGTTCACGGCCACAACTGCCAATACCACCTACTTTGCCGGCTTCCTGGCGTGCGCCTATCTGGCGCATTTCCACTTTTACTTTAAACTCCGACGCGTATACTTTTATTAGTTCACGAAAGTCGACACGCCCTTCAGCAATATAAAAAAATGTGGCTTTGCGTCCATCCGCCTGCATTTCTACCTGGCTTATTTTCATGTCCAGCCGCAATTGCCTTGTGATAGCCCGGCTTCGAATGACGGCTTCCGGTTCCCGGGCCTTATTTTGTTTCCATATATCGATATCCCGGTCGGTAGAGCGGCGCAGCACCTTCTTCATATCCGCATGATCTTCTTTAACGCCACGCTTTTTCATTTGCAACCTCACTATTTCCCCCGTCAGCGAAACTTCGCCCACATCAAAACCGCTTACTCCTTCCACAGAAATAAGATCGCCTTTTTCAAGTTGCTGTAGGGTTATGTTCCGGAAAAAATCTTTACGGCTACCATTATTAAATGAAACTTCCACTACTTTGCAACTGCTATCCAAATCTGCGATGGGCAGG
The DNA here is from genome assembly GCA_025963615.1 of Chitinophagaceae bacterium. Classification (GTDB taxonomy): domain Bacteria; phylum Bacteroidota; class Bacteroidia; order Chitinophagales; family Chitinophagaceae; genus JAFDYH01. The sequence goes on from JAOQAL010000089.1 coordinate 2,617, forward strand.
TTTTGCAACCAGTCATGCGCATTCATCCGGTTACAGCCGCCGGTACTACATCCACCATTGCTTTTGCATCCGCCTGGTTTTCCGCCGCCGGCGGTTCCACAATTAGTACAGCTCATTATTCAGTAAAGAATTAAGATTAAAAAATGCTGACCTGATTGCCGTGTCGGGGAAGAATATGATGAATTGGCTCGTGGCTGGAATTCTATATGGCTAGCTTCCGTCTTTGGCGGAGTCTTGTACTCTCAGTCCTGCAACCGCAGGATTCGCATTATTACCAGCATAACATGCTGAACAGGATTATTTTATACTGATCCCGAAAACTCTAGAGAGTGACACATCCCGAAAAACAACGGGACTTATTTAATAGAATTACTCCATCGCAACAAAATCATCAGCTTCATTTCCCGACCTTTTTTCCTGTTCACAAAAATCTCCCCGGAAAGGTCAAGTTGTCAAAAATACAAATTTGTCCTGAATGATATGATATAGCTTAATAGTAAGTGCGTGAAACAGGATTTTGGCATTGGCGTTCCGCTCAATATAATAGGCGGCTTTGTCCAGTTCTTCAATAATAACCTGTTGCTGGGACAGGTCAGCTATTTTGTTCAAACGCTCCGCAAAATCCCTTTCTTTTTCAGGCATATTGCTTAATGCGCCCGAGCCGTTATTTACCGGGTCATTCCCCATAATCCGTACCCGGATGGCCTGCTCCAGCAGGTGGTTGAAATACCGCAGGAATTGCTTTTGTTTTTCCCGTCCCAGTCTTGCGATTTCCTCCACCCATTTTGTTTGGGCAATGGGCCCCGTTTTTAGAATTGCATTCAGCCATTCCCGTAACAGACTTTGCCAGTCTTCTTCGGCATGCCTTAATATCTGGAGTGCTTCCCGGTAATTGCCCTCACTTACGCTGGCGGCCTGCCTCGCCAGTCGCAATTCGGTTTTATTCCGGCTTACCAGGGCCTCTTCAATATCTTTTGTTTCCAGAGAAGGTATTTTAATTAACTGGCAGCGGCTTAAGATGGTAGGCAATATCAATGATTCACTTTCCGCCACCAGGATAAAAAGGGTATTGGCCGGGGGTTCTTCAATCAGTTTTAGTAATTTGTTGCCTTCGTTGCCGAGGTATTCCGGCATCCACATCACGAGGATCTTGTATTCACTTTCAAAACTTTTGAGGTTGAGTCTTCGGATGATGTCGTTGCATTCATAGGCTGTAATATTGCCCTGTTTGTTTTCCGCTCCTATGAACTGCAGCCAGTCATACACATTTCCGTATGGGTAGCTTTTTATAAATTCTCTCCATTCGGTAATATAGTCGGCACTGAGAGGCGGCGTGCCTGGCTTTTTTGTAACTACCGGATATGAAAAATGAATATCGGGATGAACAAAATCCTTCACTTTAGAATACGCAGGCTGTTGCTGCATCCACCCATCGGCTTCTTCTGCGGATTGTGGCAATTTGCCTGGTTTATCCTGAGCGGCAGGTTCTTCTGCAAACAAAGACGAAGATGATAAAACCTTTTCTTCGGCTGGTGGGCGGTTCGCAGCAATTCCGATATACTGAGCAAATGTTAGAGCCAATGGTAAGGCGCCGCTACCTTCTTTGCCTAAAAAAAGCAATGCATGGCTAAGCCGGTTATGCAGCACCAATTCAACCAACTTCTGTTTCACTTCTTTCTGACCTATGGTATCTTTAAAAAGCATGGAAGCAAGTTATGAGTTGTAAGTGATATCTAAAAAGGAAAAGTTGGTAGTAACAGAAAACTGCCGTCTACCAACTTTCAACTGTCCACTGACAGCCCGCAACCAATATTTTAATTAAGATATTTCAAAACCTCATCGCTCAAGACGCTCACCTTGTTATTAATTACAGTAATGAGATTTCCTTTTTCGTCTACAAGGAATTTAGTAAAGTTCCATTTAATTGGATCTGTAATGCCTTTCTTTGCGGCCTCATCGGTAAGGTATTTAAATAAAGGTGCGATATCGTCCCCTTTTACCGATACTTTTTCCGCCATGGGAAAAGTAACTCCATAATTTTTTTTGCAGAATTCCTGGATCTCTCCATTGGTGCCTGGTTCCTGTTGCCCGAAGTTATTAGCCGGAAAGCCTATGATCACTAATTTGTCTTTATATTTTTCATATAGTTTTTCAAGCTCTGCGTACTGCGGGGTATTACCACATTTGGAAGCGGTATTAACAATCATAATTTTTTTGCCTTTGAATGAGGCAAAATCAATTGTACCGCCGCTCAGGCCCGGCGCTTTAAAATCATAAATAGAAGTAGCACTCACAAAAGCTGCGATAAGCAGGCTGAACATTATCGTTTTCATGTGTTAATTTTTATTTGTTTTTTTCGCTCCGGAATACCAGGATGGTTGATATCAATTTTGTTATGGCTTACCCTGGCGATGAAAATTTAATTTGTTTTAAATCGTACGATACCATTATAAGGTTGCTAAAGTTAAAACAAATTTGCAGCCAGAAAGTTTTCACCTGTAGAATAATCTGAAAAATTAATTTGCCGCGAAGTGGCTGGGCCTGTGCCGGCCATCATTGCTTTTCATAACATCCTAAATCAGGTTTACCAACAGGCCTGGGATTACCATCAAGGTCAAGGATGGTTATGGTATTTATTCCATTATCAATTGCAGGAGAAAGCGGGTCCGTTTTTAAATGGAAATCATAATACCCCTTGTTTACATCAATGCTATCAAATTCGGGCGCCTGGTTATTAATCACATTCACCAGGGGGTTAATTCCCGGGGGCTCGGTTTTTACCTTCCATAGATTGGAGTCGAAACTTACATTGAACTGCGCGCCATCATTTTTACCTGTAACCACTTCATCATCCACACTTCCATTTTCGCCCCAGAATATATTATTTATGAAAACAGCTGTCAGATCTTTTGCCACGGGGGCATTATTCACCGTAATATAGTTGCTGAGATACAGTACCGGATCCTTGTGAAGTATAAAGTTATTGGAATAGCTCACTACGGTGCAATGAGTAAACTGATAGTCACCCCCTTGCGCCAGTACTATGTTTTTACCACAGTTACTTATTAAACAGTTGGTAGCCCTTACACTGGAGTTTAATGATATGATCCCCGCATCATACGCATTATCGACAATGGTTTCATTCAGTATCAGTTTTGGATTCGGATTCAGGGAAGGATCCTGCAACGCAAGGGCCTGGTAGGCATTATTTATCACTGCATAATTCAGCACATTATCCTGGCTACTGCTCCGAAAGAAGATGCCCGGCCATGATGCGGGATAATTTTTATAGGGATCATCCAAGCGATCGCCGCGGAAATAAACCCTGTCAGCGGTATCTTTTTCTCCGTTTATTTTCAATGTGCCGTCCACAATTACCGCGGCATCTGCATGCGCATAAATGCGGCACCCTTTATTGATGGTGAGTGTGCTACCCGGATTAATATAGAGGTAACCCAAAATCACATACGGCAGATCATTATTCCATATTTCGTCACTGATCACTTGTTTATCACGCAGGAAATGGGCATTCCGGCCCCAGGCTTCCAATTGAACCCAATCATTATTTCCATTAAAGCTTATCTGTATACTGTCGCGGATAACAAAAGGCAGGTTGTTTGCATCCGGGTTCACATTTACCTGCACAAAAACATACAAACTGTCATTGGCCTCTATTTCAAGATCATTCACTGCAGGCCCGCTGACGCCATCCACATTAATTGAATAAGCAGATCCGGCTCCCATCGATTTGACGGATGAAATTTTCAGTTTCTGATTATTTTCATTTACTATTTTAAATGATTGTGTGATGGACCCGGCGCTTGTAAATACCGTATCATATTTTACAGTATCGGCCGTAATTCTTATCCGGGCATCCGCACTGTTAATGAATGTGTCCTTCCGGCAGGCAGAAAACAGGATAAACAAGGATATTGTTAAAAAGGAAAGTATTTTCATTCGGTTCAAAAATAATGCTAAGCGCTGAGGAAACCTATAAGGTTTTATCGCAACAAAGCTGATAGAATTATTCGCAACAAAACCTTATAGGTTCGGTTTCGGTTTCGTCAATTTGAGGCTATACAAAGGACAACTGCACTTAACCGTACATTTTCGCCTTTCAATAATTCCGCGCCACAGGCTTCGAGCGTGGCGCCGGTTGTTATCACGTCATCGACCAGTAATAAGTGCTTGTTATTAATTGCCGCGATGTCCTGCAAAACAAATTTGCCTTCCATATTTTTCCATCTTTCCACTCTTCCTTTCCTGGTCTGTGTTTCAGTGTGCTGTGGACGGATGATAGCATTTTTCAGAACCGGTATTTTCATTATTTCAGCCATTCCTTCACATAAAACAGTTGCCTGATTATAACCCCGTTTTTTTTCTTTAACAGGAAACAGCGGTAAGGGCACCAGTGCGTCGGCATTAAAACGACCGGACTGCATGAGATATTTTGCCAACATGCGACCTAATTGTAAACCAAGTTCTTTATTGCCTTTGTATTTGAACTGGTGAATCAACTGCTGCATTAAAGATTCTTTTTTAAAATAATAGCCGGCTGTAGCATTTACGAGGGGCAAGCGACCCCAGAAGATTTTTTCAACCGGGTTAGCACGATGGGCCTGAAAGTTGGTTTCAGGCAAAGCAGCCAGACAACGGATGCAGAGAAGGCTTTCTTCGTTGAGTAAATCGCTACCACAACCGGCACATATATGCGGAAACCATAAATGCAAAAAAGAGTCTTTTATTTCTTTTATCGAAATCATTGAAACTATGAATCACATTTTTATACTGTTTTTTCAACTCTCTAATGACCTTTCAGCAGGATAGGGCCACGGATGGTGGTCCATTCTGATGCCATAGGAGGAGGTATAAAAGTAACCTGGGTAAAGATTTAAAAAAAATGCAAAATGCAGTCTTAACTCATTTTACAATGTCTGCAAATTCAAGGTCATTAACCAGCAATAAAACAACGAAGGTCAATATCACCACAATTCACTTTTTAAATCTTGGTTGAGCTTTCGGATATCTTATGAGCTTTGGTTGCTTTTTCCTTTTTGTTTGGCTAAGACAATTTCCTTAATTATCAGCAATTTCTTTCTCTTACTTTTTTTTGTGGAAAAAAAAGCAGTCCCGATAGGGATCGGGATCTACGGCAAAAAAAGTCCCGATGGCTATCGGGAAAATCGAATACGCCACGTTTTCCGGACGGTTCCTTGATGGAGCTTCGGTACTACTGTGACTTCGACGCTATATCGCTACTCCCTTGATAGCACCCAACAAACTTGTTATCAAAGTTAGCGTGATGCCTATGACATCTTTGCGCATAGGTGCAATATGACCAGTATTCTTTTTTAAATCTTCGTTGAGCTTTTGGATATCTTATGAGCTTTTGGTTGCTTTTTCCTTTTTGTTTGGCCAAGAAAACTTCCTTAATTATCATCAATTTCTTTCTATTACTTTTTTTTGTGGAAAAAAAAGTAGTCCCGATAGAAATCGGGATCTGCGACAAAAAAAGTCCCGATGGCTATCGGGAAAAACGAATACGCCGCGTTTTCCGGACGGTTCCCTGATGAGGCTTTTGTGCTACTGTGACCTCAGCAGTGTATCGCTACTCCCTTGATTTTTTAAGAACAGAACTAAGCAGGCAAATTATTTAGCAAAATAAAAATCTGGATCAAATATTTTTTCGCCGATACTTGCTTTTTATTTGGCCAAAAAGAATTCCCGATAGCCACCGGGATCTGCGACAAAAAAAGTCCCGATGGCTATCGGGAAAAACCCTGCCGGCCGGACAGGCGGGGATAACAGCCTCCCGATAAAAAATCGGGACAGGCTGTTTTCGGGATGGTTCCCTGATGAGGCTGTATTACTACTGTGACTTCAACATTATATCGCTACTCCCTTGACAGCACACAACAGACTTCCTATCAAAATTAGCTTGATGCCTGAAGTGGGACTTCTAAAACAAAAACTTGTATACCTCATCTACCCTTCCCATCGTTACCACTTCAATATTGAATTTTTGTTTGGTCAATCCTTTCTTATTGTATTTGGAAACAATGATTTTTTCGAATCCGAGTTTTTCAGCTTCAGCAATACGCTGATCGATTCTGTTTACAGCCCGTAATTCACCGCTTAATCCAATTTCACCGGCTAAACAAAGATGTTGCGGCAGCGCAACATCTTCATATGATGAAAGAAGGGCACAAAGCACCGCGAGATCCGTAGAGGGATCTTCTACCTTTAATCCGCCAGCGATATTTAAAAAAACATCTTTGACACCAAAATGAAAACCGCCGCGTTTTTCCAGCACCGCTAATAATAACTGGAGGCGACGTAAATCAAAGCCGCTGACTGTTCGTTGGGGTGTTCCATAAACTGATTGAGTTACCAAGGCCTGTACTTCTATTAATAGCGGTCTGATCCCTTCAATCGTAGCGGCAATAGCGATACCACTTAACTGATCTTCTTTTTGTGTAATTAAAATCTCACTGGGATTGGCTACCCCTCTCATTCCTTCGTCCGTCATTTCATAAATGCCTAATTCGTCCGTACTGCCAAAGCGGTTCTTTAAGGTACGCAGCATGCGATAGGCGTAATGGCGGTCGCCCTCAAACTGCAATACGGTATCAACCATGTGTTCCAGTATTTTCGGTCCCGCAATACTTCCTTCTTTTGTTATATGTCCAATGAGAAAAACAGGTGTGTTGGTTTCTTTAGCGAAACGCTGAAACTCAGCAGCGCATTCTCTTATCTGTGATACGCTACCCGGCGATGAATCAACGAATGGCGTATGCAGTGCCTGGACAGAGTCCACAATAATCAACTGCGGCTTCAATTTTTTTATTTCCTGGAAGATGACCTGCGTGGATGTTTCGGTAAGCAAATAAAAATTATCATTCTTAAGCTTTAATCTTTCCGCCCGCATTTTAATCTGCTGTTCGCTTTCTTCACCGCTTATATACAGAACAACATAGCGGGAAAGGCATAAGCCGCTTTGCAAAAACAAAGTTGATTTGCCGATACCGGGTTCGCCGGCTATCAAAACAATACTACCGGGAACAATCCCTCCTCCCAACACCCGGTTTAATTCTTTATCCGGTGTAATCAATCTTTTTTCTTCGCTGCTTTTTATTTCACTTAATGATATCGTTTTATTAATCCGCTTTTCGTCATTATAATTTTTCCAATCATTATTTTTAGCGTTTTCTTTTTGTACAATTTCTTCAACCAACGTATTCCATTGATTGCATGAAGGACATTGACCCAACCATTTTACACTTTCATATCCGCAGTTCTGACAAAAAAAGCCCGTCTTTACTTTACTCATAAAAATAAAATTAGCTTTTTCATCAACGGCTTAGATAAAGAATGACATTTAATTTATGTCTTTATTTTTTTCAACCAAAGCATGGATAAAAGAGAACCGTTTATTCTAAAAAAAAGATGAAGAAACTATAAAAGAAAATAAATTTACGCGGAAGATATTTTTAAAAGTAAAAAGGGCCAATCTTTAGATTGACCCTCTTACTTACTAACCCATTAAATTCTTGCACTAAGTTACAAATCTGTGTCACTTTACAAAATAATTTTTTTCCCTTTGAATAACTTAGTAGCCATTTTCCTGTGCAAAAACCTTCCTGAACAATCGTCCTAGCTGAGTCTATAAAATATTAATAATCAATTATTTAATTTCAAAATACTGCTTCTCACACCGGAGGCTTTTTTGACAAAAATGTTTTTTTGTTTACAAAAGATTAATGTCGGGATGTCAAAAAGACTGACACTAATGACCGTTAGGGCCGATTGGCTGACAAATAGTATTTTGGATGCAGATTTGTGGCAATGTTTTAAACTAAATTTTATAGAATGACACCCTCCATTTTGATCGTTTCATTGATTTTTGTGGGCATTAGTATGCTTGTTTCCATGGTGCTTAAAAACAAGTTTAAAACGTATGGAAAATTGCCCCTTGCAAATGGTATGACGGGCAAAGAAGTTGCCGAAAAAATGCTCCGTGAAAATGGTATTTATGATGTGCAGGTTATTTCTGTTGACGGCTTTCTTTCCGACCATTATGATCCAACCAATAAAACCGTAAACCTGAGTCCGGAGGTCTATAATGGGAACAGCATTTCTTCTGCGGCTGTAGCTGCCCATGAATGCGGCCATGCTGTTCAACATGCGGCTGGTTATGCATGGCTGGCCATGCGTAGTAAACTGGTACCTATGGTACAAGCAAGCTCCAGCCTGGTGAACTGGGTATTACTCATTGGTATATTGATGATTAACCGATTTCCCCAATTACTGCTTGCGGGTATTGTCCTGTTTGCAGTGACTGTGCTTTTTTCCCTGATAACGCTGCCGGTTGAGTTTGATGCAAGCCGGCGAGCCCTGGCCTGGCTGAGCCATAGCAATGTGACTAACCGCCAGGAATATCCAAAAGCCCAGGATGCTTTAAAATGGGCGGCCATGACTTATGTAATTGCTGCCCTGGCTGCAATTGTAACGCTAATCCAATATATTTTTATTTATACGGGAAACAGAAACAGGTAGGCGGGAATACTTGATTTGGATCAAACTTTCACGCAAAGGGTTGTTTCACGCAAAGTGCGCAAAGAAGCAAAGAACGCAAAGAAGTGACTCATAAGAATCAATCCGGCTACCCACGCAAAGGCGGTTTCACGCAAAGGGCGCAGAGAAGCAAAGGACGCAAAGAAGCAAAGAACGCAAAGCGGTGAACGGTTAGAATCAATCCGCTTCCCACAAAATGCCTCTCTGAACATTTTGTTAGTAGAGGAGTCGGTTTCACGCAAAGGGGTTTCACGCAAAGTGCGCAATGAATCTAAGAACGCAAAAAAGTAGAGAACGCAACGAGGTGAAAGAAATTTTCGAGGCAACCGACTATATGTTGGGTGAAATAACTAAAGAGTGCAGATCTTATGAAGGCTATTATTTTTTTTGAATAAGAAGATTATAAAGGTGAAGGGAAGAATTAATTTTTTGCCGACCTGATGGGAACCACAGAGGTGCTATAGTTTTTTTCTGTTGTTTATCTAGTTGCTTTCCTGTTTTCCTCCTATGTGGTTCAAAATAAAAAAGGAAACCACCCAGGACGGGTAGCCGGAGTTGTAAACTTTTATAATTCCCCTATTATAAATATCCCGGTTATTGTCTCTAAACATTGTTGATCTATTTCTTAGCAGCTATTCCCTCAGCTATGGGCTTTACGTTTTCATGGAAGGTGCGCAATTAGTCTTTGATTTAAATCAAATGTGAAAAGCTGAGGATAAAAAATTCTGGTTTTTTTCCATGGATGGAGTTATATTTATATAGACGGTAACTGCCATTCACACTTAAAACCAAAACACATGAGAAAATTGACATTGCTCTTGCTGGGCATATCACTTCTTTTTGCCCGGCAATCATTGGCACAAAACACAGTAACCGGACAGGTTACAGATCCCGCGGGTCTCCCCATTCCGGGAGCGACAATCAATATCAAGAATACAAGATCAGGTACTTCGTCGGCTTCAGACGGTACATTTAAAATCAGCGTTCCCCGAAATGCGGTTTTAATTATAACCGGAGTAGGGTTTGAAACGAAAGAAGTACGGGTTGGTGATTTAACTGTGGTAAATATTGCGCTTAAGCAAGGTGATCTTTCGTTAACGGAAGTTGTTGTTACCGCCTATGGCATTAAACGTGAAAAGAAAGCGTTGGGTTATGCAGTATCAACGGTTGCGAAAGAATCTTTGGAATTAAGGCCTGAAGGCGATATCGCCAGGGTATTAAATGGTAAGGCTCCGGGGTTGAACATTTTAAATACAAGCGGATTAAGTGGAAGCGGAACGAATATTAACATCCGCGGTATCAGTACGATTACCGGAAGTTCGCAGCCTTTATTTATTGTAGATGGCGTTCCCTTTGATGGCGGTACCAATTCACAATCTGATTTTACCTACGGCCACCAGACTTCCAGCCGGTTCCTGGACTTAGATCCCAACAATATTGAAAACATCAGTATTCTGAAGGGTTTAAGTGCTACCACCCTGTATGGTGAAGAAGGACGTAACGGTGTAATTTTAATTACCACCAAAAATGGTTCTACGCAAAAAACAAAAAGTAAAAGTGAAATCACTTTATCACAATCCGTTTTTGCTACGAAGGCCATACTTCCTGAATATAACCGGAGTTATGGCGGTGGTTTTGATCTCAGCCTGGGTCTCCTGTTTTTCAGTAACTGGGGAGCTAAATTCACTGATCCCCCGGCGATAGTTACTCACCCTTATGATAAGGCGGGGCTCAACACGGCATTCCCGGAATATATCGGTGCACCGTATGAGTTCAAGTATTATAATAGTGTTCCCAACTTTTTCAGAACCGGAATCATGAGCAATACCTCCGTGAATGTGGCTGGCTCTACACCTACTGTTAACTACAACATGAATTATAGCTATACCGACGATAAAGGTTATCTACCCGGTAATGGGTTGTATAAAAATACGATTGGCATGGGCGGTACGGCCAAACTAACTAATAAGTTTACAGTAAGTGGTACTATCAATTATGTATCTACGAATGTAAAATCGCCGCCCACCAGCAATAGTTATGGAAACAACTCCGTCAATACTTCGATATTCGGCAATGTAATGTATACACCAACGGCCATTGATTTGATGAATCTTCCTTACGAAAATCCACTGGATCATTCCTCCGTGTATTACCGTAACGGCAATGATATTCAGAATCCACGCTGGACACTTTACAATTCGTTTACCGTGGATAATGTAAAAAGGGTATACGGACATCTTCAAACCCGGTTTGAATTCAGCAAAGGATTGAATCTTGCTTACCGGATCGGTTATGACAGTTATTCGGAATTCCAGGATTATGCGCAGAATAAAGGTGGGGTTGCTACGCCTACCGGCATTTACCGTGCATCTAATGGA
>JAOQAL010000095.1 GCA_025963615.1 Chitinophagaceae bacterium
TACCGGCATCGTAAGAGATAAACAAGGAAGAAAAATGAGTAAAAGTCTGGGCAACTCGCCGGACCTGCTCGAACTGATAGATAAATATGGCGCTGATGCCTGTCGCTTTGGTATCATGATTTCTTCGCCGGCCGGTAATGATCTGCTATGGGATGAATCCAGCAATGACCAGGGAAGAAATTTTATTAATAAAATCTGGAACGCTCTGAGGTTAGTGAATATATGGGAAGGAAGGCAGTCGCTGATTGAACAGGAGCCGGTGGCAAATAACAATTTTGCCATTGACTGGTTTGAAAACAGGCTGAATGAATCAAGAATAGAAATTGAAAACCTGTTAATAGACTTCCGGTTGAGTGAAGCCTTAAAAACAATTTATTCCCTGATATGGGATGATTTCTGCAGTTGGTATCTTGAATGGGTAAAACCAGGATTTGAGGAACCCATTGAGGCGATGGTTTATAATAAAACCGCCCAATTCTTCGAAGAGCTGATGCAATTATTACATCCTTTCATGCCATTTATAACCGAAGAGATCTATCACCTGCTGAAAGAAAGAAAGGAAGGCGACGACATAACATTAAAACTTTTTCCAAAAAATATTTTACCTGAACCGGAGATTTTAAAAACAGGTCTTATACTAAAAGAAATAATTACAGCCATCCGGGATGCCCGTAATAAAAATCAGTTGAAACCAAAAGATGTCATTCAGCTCTATATTCAATCCTCCGGTGAATTTAATTCAGTACCTGTCGAAACTATTTTATTAAAACAGGTGAATGCCGCCGCTATTAATAATGTCAAAGACGCTGTTCCGGAAACAATTTCCCTGGTGGTTCAAAAGGAAAAATTATACATTAAAACCGAGGTTGCTCTTAACAGTGAAACCCAGAAAGAACAACTATTAAAAGACCTCACCTACCTGAAAGGATTTTTGTCATCTGTAGAAAAAAAATTAGGGAACGAAAAATTTGTTCAGAATGCCAAACCAGAAGTAATCGAACTGGAAAGAAGAAAACAGTCCGATACAGAAACAAAAATCAAAATCATTGAGCAAAGTCTCGCTGGTTTACCGTAAGCAAACCGTTTCAGCCCGGCAGGACCTGTTTTTTTTAAAATTAACGTGGTATAATACTCGTCGGTAAAATGATCTGCACCACATTAGATTGTATGGCACCTACCGCATCCGCATCCAACAGATGACTGAAACGGATTCCAAAAGTTAACGGATACTGGTTCCACCAACGGGTATCAAAATAAATTTCCGTGCCGATGCTGCGGAGCTTTCCTGTTACTGATTTATCTTTTGAATAGATTTTGGTGAAATCATAAAATACATTGCCCCTGATGCGCTGCAGATAAAAAACATTGCCAAAACCCCAATCCGGATATACAACCGGGAAATGATAATTGGCAGATAATCGCCACATCCTCGACAAGTAATAAGGATCGTATCCTCTTGAAATTGCAAATGCATTGCTGAATAAAGCTGCAGCCGTATCCCGCTGCTGAAAGGATCCTGTTAACACGATACTATGGGTGGAATAAAAACCCGGAAGATATACAGAAGTTTTTCCGATAAACTGGTACCCTGTATAATTACCAACCGCATACCGGTGATTAATCGAAAAAGTGTAACCCAGCCTGGGAAAAATATGTTGCCGCGCAGATTGGATGGTCTGTTGCCAGTTAATAAAATGGTGCAGGTAACTGAAATTTACATTGTTGAAATCAGCCCTTACTGCACTTTTGATAAACTGATTTCGTAAACCAAAATTGCTGCCGACGGTTAATAACTTATAAGTCTGCCCCTGACTGAAATTTAAAGGAATGCTCAATCCGATCTTTGTATCCAGTTGGCTCCAGGCCACCGTCTTTCCACCCGTCGTATCAGACCGGTTAAAAGTATATTCCGTACCAAAATTAAGGTAAGGAAATAAAGCCCCATAGACTGTATTAAAACCAAGGCCATTCGTTTTTTCGTCCTGGTTATAATGATAAAACAATTCCGACTGAAATGAATTCAGTATATTTTCGCCGTATAAAGAAAAAGTAAAGTCAGGGTCTTCATAATAAGGCCGCCAGCTATGAAAATTGAAGAGATTGGTTCCTATGTCATACCCGCGCTCCGGAAAATTTCTGTCAGGAGTTTTATCCAGCGAAACAGTATTTTGAATATCCCCCGTTACACTTCGATAAGATCCCGGGGTTTCCTGCCAGGCCGTTGTATTTATTTCTTTTAATGATACACTGGACATATCAATTTCCTTCAGCTGGTATCCATCGGCTGTAAAATGGGAAACGATCCCCTTTCGGGCACGCACATTGATATAGTAATTACCCAACCTGTCATTCGTTACCTGGAAAATTTTTCTATCTTTCAACCGTAAGGCAAAAACATCGTCGTTTCCTGCATAAGACGCAGTGAAATAGATCATACCACCGGCTACACAGGGATAACCAGCTACATTGAAAGAGGCCGGGGTTAACCATTCCATCTTTCCAGTATTTAAATCAATATGCGCTAATGACATCTTACCATCTGTCAGCCGAACCGCGCTGACCAACTCATTTCCATCAATAAACTTGGGGTCGGTAAAAACATTAACGCCTGGAGATTTTATCCTTTTTATTACCCCTCCTGTTGCCGCATCCAGGATATGTATTTCACTTTTTCCATCGGCAGCATTTTGCACGGCCACAATCTTTGATCCGTCTTCGGAAATGTCGGGAGTGAAATATTTGCTTTGATGGGTAATGGTTTTTTGTAGCCAGCTTTTAATGTTCACTAGTTTAATAACACTGTAGTCACGCCACGCCCAACGGGCATCCCGCTCATAAGCAGCGTATACAATTTTTCCATTCCGGTATGAATACTGCACATCAGCCGAAATGTCTTTTACCCGCAAACGGTGTTCGCCATGCCTGTCTTTTATTATAAATGTGGGAACCTGGCGATAACCGCTTTTCAGGTAAAGCAAAGAATCATTTCCAATCTGGTAAGGAAATAAATAATTTGTAACAAATCCGTTGCTGGGTTTTGTAAGGTAGAGTTCAGTCTTTTTCGTGGTGTCTACATGCCATTCTTTTTTATAAAAATTAAAAGCATTATTGTAAAACTTTTCATAACTGATACCAGTATAGTATTTAATAGCCTGCTGAAAAGGATAAAATACGCCCTG
>JAOQAL010000102.1 GCA_025963615.1 Chitinophagaceae bacterium
TTGGCGAGAAAATGGCAACCATTATGGCGAGAATTCTTACACCATAAAAACGAGTCATTATGCCAATCATTATTTTTGAAATAATCTCACCGAACAAAAAGAAAACAGGATAACATTTTGAATGGGGTAAACTAGCAGGACAACGGATTAGCTCAGGTGTCTTTACTTATTCCAAGCCCAAAGATGAGATTCAAAAAAATCACAACAAAGAAGCCTTGAGTATACTTGCATAGAAGCATTCCCAAATGATTTTAGACTATCAATCAATCGGCACAAGCTACGTCCCATTGCATAAATTGAAAGTTAACTTCCTTGACTTCTATTCCGATTTCGTCAAAAGCAATAAAACAAGCGGCAATCGCCATCTGAAAAACAGTCTCGCTTCTTTTAAAGAGTTTCTAAAAAAGGATTATGTATCTGCATCAGAAATTACAGAAGATATACGTGAACGACTCCGCAATTTTCTGTTGACAAAGTTTAATGGGGAAACGCCTGCAGATTACTTCTATCGATTTAAACGCGTGATTAAAGCCGCAACGAAGCACAATTTCCAGTGAATGATAATCATAGTGGCTAAATACGTGCCGAATCCGTTCTATCAAAACTTGGTTCAGCGCAGTACTGGCTGAAATCTCGGGTTGTTTCACTTCTACATATGTCCAGCTATCTTGATCTTTTTTCCTCACCCGAAATTCAGGAAAAACCGAGGTCCTGCGTTGAATTAACGTATACGAACCGCGCGATTCTGTAAACCAGAAAAAAAATACGGACTTTTTATTATCTTGTCAGCATGAAATATTGCGTACCCATTATTTTGTTTGTTCTCGTGATCTTTTTTCTGTCCTGCGATAAGCCGAAGGATCATTATACTCCTCCTCCGCCCCTGCCACCAGTCGATACTGTCGTACATGTAACCGGTTTGCTGGTAGAACCGACGGAATTTCTCCTGGTCCCATCATTAACGTGGCAATTAACGGCAAACATAACACCTGCTAACGCAGATAATAAGGGAGTAACATGGATAAGTAGTGATAATTCCGTGGCTACCGTTAGTGGATCCGGCCTGGTTACAGCGATCAAGGTGGGTGCTGCCACTATTACAGCGACGAGCAAGGATAAAGCGATAACGGCGACGGCTACCTTAATAGTAGTGAAAGATTATGAGGTTTATGCCGTCGGGAACGGACATACATTTCAATATCTTAACTGTGCACTCTACTGGAAAAATGGAAAAGCGTCCTTATTGCCCGGAGGCACTAGGCCAGGTTCAGACGCTTTTGCTATTCTGTTTTCAGGTAATGATGAATATATAGCCGGCAACACAATCAATTCTAATCTATGGGGCGTTGCAACGTATTGGAAAAATGGTGTGCCGCACGTTGTGGGTCCTACTAATATAGATAACCAGTGTTGGGGAAGAGCAATCGCCGCTGAAGGCAATAAAGTAGTGGTAGCAGGATCTACGTTTTATGATAATGAATGTCCTTCCTATTGTTTTGGAAGAAGCCGTGCATTTTATTGGACAGATAGTGCAGGGACAATAACCCAGACCGGTTTATACAACGATATTTCGTCTACCCGTGCTAATGGAGTTGCATTCAAAGATGGCAATATACTCATAGCAGGTGCGCAGGCAAATGATAATTTCTTTCAATGGGCCACCTGGTGGAAAAACGATACAGCGACCTCGGAAATACTCTCCCCCGTTAATGGTTTTTATGCAACTACCTCCATTACCGTACGCGGTACCGATATCTATTACACCGGCTATGGGGGCTGTCCCAATATCGGCTGCAATGCGACCGCCTTTCTTTGGAAAAATGATGGCGGCAATACAATCCGTTTGACGGATGGATCAAGAGATGCCCAGGCCCAATGTATCGCTTTCTCCGGTAGCACAATTTATATCGGAGGCTATGAAAAAAATGAGGTCGGCAGAAACGTTGCCAAATACTGGAGAATTGATGGAAGTACAATACGCGAGAAGACCCTATCTGATGGAACTAAAATTTCACGGGTTAATGGTATCGCTGTTTCGGGCGATGACATCTTTCTTATCGGTTCTGAACTAAGTGATGCCGGTGATCGTAAAGCCAAATGCTGGAGAGCCTATGAAGGGGCTGCGAAGCCTTTATCACTGGATGCATCAGACTATTATTTGCCTCAGGGCCGGGAAGGCCATGGCATTTATATTAAATAGTTTTCTTTTTTCTAAAAACCTTTTTATAAAGGTGGTAGTATAAGACAATGGCGCAAAAATTGAAAAAGGAGGCAACATACAGAAAAAGTAATTACTATACATATTTAGCGCCCCAATATTCTTTCAAAGCCTAACTATAGAGCCTGACGAAAGCCCGGCTTTTTTTAAATGCTGTTGAGATCCTGCATTTGAGGGAGATGCAAACTGGTCATCACATTCAATCCATAGCAATAATCCACATTTCAATTAGCTTTTCAGACAGTTCATGCGCTATCCCGGCAGTTGTAATTGTTAAGATTTTATTTTTGTCAAAATCTTAAATGTGAAAAAAACTTTTCTGCTCTTTAGCTGGGTATTCGTAATTGGCGCATGTAATAAACCGGTCGAACCGCCAGCGGAATTTCATCCAAAAATGAAATATATAAATCTGGATGATACTACTGTTGCCTTTAATCATTTTGCTTTTTTTGACCTGGATGGAAATGGTGAAAAAGATGTGTTATTCAGCACCCTGTTCGTAGGGGATCCCCTATATGAGCAAGATAAAAAGCAATGGCTGGTAACCAGTTCATTTAACGCTAACTTACCGGTTAGCGATCATGAAACAATTCCCATGCTAAGTCTATTGGACAGCGTACCCATAAATGATTTCTCTGGCTATCACTGGTATAATGCATCATCTATCGTACTGGCTCAAAAAATTATTGGCGTGACATCCCCACCTTATTGGGAAGGTGAATGGAAGGAGGCAATAAATCGTTTTGTTCCTATTCAATTAAAAAAGGGCGGTACCGTTTACAATGGTTGGATCGAAGTAAGTTTTAGGTTGGCAAATGAAATGATAATTTTACATAGAGCTGCTGTATGCGTAGAGGCGAATAAAACCGTTAAGGCCGGCAAATAGTTTTTACAAGCGTTTTACTACTTGTAAAGAAATATTTTTTACCTACTTTAAATCGCTATTTAACAGGAGCCTTTTCCGAGATCAGCTTTTCAGCTTTCAGTGCTGCCCAAAAGTCTGCGGGGATTTTTACTTTCATTGACTCCACATCTTCAGTTATTTGCTTCGCTGTTCTTGCTCCGCAAAGTACCGCCGCAGCTACGTCGGGCATTGCCGAAAATTGCAAAGCAGCCGTTCTTAGATCCACGTGATGGACTTTGGCTAAGGCGGTCAGGCGATCTCTTTTGGCAACAAATTCTGCCGGCATTTCATGGGCGTAATTATACCGGTCACTTCCGGAGATAAACCCGGCATTCAAAACAGAGCCAATTACAAGAGTGATATTTCTTCTTCTTACTTCCGGGAAAACATTTTTAAGGGCATATTCATGATCAATTAATGAGTATTGCGAAGCCAGCAAAAAAATATCAGGATCTGCCACTTCCATGGTGGCCAATATTGGCTCGGGGGTGTTCACACCAAGTCCCCAGGCTTTGATCAAACCTTCTTTACGCATACGGGTAAGTTCAGGAAATGCACCTTGTTTGGCTATCTCAAAATGTTCCAGCCATTTCCCCTCAAGG
Organism: Chitinophagaceae bacterium; assembly: GCA_025963615.1. GTDB lineage: Bacteria > Bacteroidota > Bacteroidia > Chitinophagales > Chitinophagaceae > JAFDYH01. The sequence continues at coordinate 3,725 of JAOQAL010000102.1, forward strand.
AATTTATTGTCGGGTGATAAGTCGTGAACAAACACTATATCAAGGCTATCTATACCGAGTCGTTGAAGACTGTCTTCGATGGAACGGCGTACCGCGGCG
>JAOQAL010000119.1 GCA_025963615.1 Chitinophagaceae bacterium
GAATTTTTTAAATGGATAAAAGAATGTGCAGATAAAAAAGTGTTCATTTGTTCTATCTGTAATGGCGCTTTTGCTTTAGGTGAAGCTGGTTTGCTAAAGGATACCGAGTGCACGACCCATTGGCGGAGAATTAAGGAACTGCAGTCGAGATTTCCCAATGCCAAAGTAATAACAGATATACTTTTTAAAAAGAGCAATAACGTTTACACCAGTGCAGGTATCAGTGCTGGTATTGACCTGGCATTAGCCATCCTGGAAGAATTAAAAGGCGCACTTTTTACACATAAGGTTGCCAGGGGGCTTGTTGTGTATCATCGGCGAAACCATAATCATACACAACAAAGTATTTACCTTGATTACAGAAATCATATCAATCCAAAAATACACGAAGTGCAGGATTACCTTATTGATCACCTTTCCGAAGAAAACTCGGTCGAAGATTTAGCCTCTCTTGCCGCTATGAGTCCGAGAAACCTGAGCCGGGTTTTTAAAGAAAAAACGGGATCTACCATATTGGAATATCTTACGTTATTGCGGATAGAGTATGCAAAAACAATGCTTAACAATCCGGAATTCACCATTGAATATATAGCCTCCCAATGTGGCTTTAAGACTGCTAGGCAGCTACAAAGGATTTTAAAAAAGTAATGGGCCATGAAAGATTTAGGACTATCCGGATATGGAGTACTGGTACATTTGTCATCCAGGAAGTATTTCGCGAACTGGAAACGGCAGGGTATGTATTCGCCTGATACAAATAATTAACACACTTAAACATCTTTTATGTTGATCATTCTTTGTCAATTTATTTATTTTAGGTATTCTCTAAGCGTTTACTCTCATTATTAAAAAACTTCCGCCTAAAAATCTGTGAAATTTCGCCTGTTAAAAATTTCAAGATTGTCACTAAAGAATTATTTCGACCTTTTGTAATCCTTTTATTTGCCAACGGGTTTTTGCCTGGTATAATCCGGTGAGCAAGTACGGTAAAATACCTTCAGGTTGCAATGTGCTTGTCTTATTTTTACGAATCATCTGAAATTGTACTGAAGCAAAATAGGTGAGGAACCTGTATTAGTTGTTTTACGATACACACCGCATTTTCCTGTTTATGCGTATAGTCTCAGATTATTAAATGCCGTTGCAACACACCCGTGAAGATGAAAAGAGTTATTTTTCTAATCCTTTTTTTTATTTCAGCAATAAACTTGCTGTCGGCGCAGGATTTACCCAGTCCACCTGCTAATCTTCAAACGGTTCCTCAGGGAAGTTATATCATCCCCATGGGCAATACCTACCAATCGAACACGGCCGGCTTGTTTAATTTGAAAGCTTATGGTCTGCTAGTTTATCTGCTGAATAACAATAAAAAAATAAAATGGGCTATCAGGGCCGGAAAGGCTAAAGACGGAATCGATTTTACCGCCACGGCACAGCGTGTGAAACCTTCTCTGACAAGTCCCGCTTTTTCTGCAGATTTTAAAGGCGGACCTTTTATTATTTATGCTGCAGACATTACCGGGGTAGACGCATTGATTGATGCCTATTATACTGCCAATAGCCTTACAGGCAATGACCGTCCCAATGTCTACCAGACAACGGCCGACGTGACGGTCGATATACGATATAATCTAAGTGGATTTCTACCTAAGGCGGCCATACTTACCGATGGAGGCAACCAGGCTATTCATATAGCTTTTATGACTGCCGCAGGTATTCCGTCTATGAATTATACTACTTCTACCGGCAGTAACTTAATAGCCAGTTGTTTTACTTTCGCTTCGGAACCGCATAATTCAAATACAGGTTCTGTTGTTGACGTTGCTATCACCGATATCAGAAATTTTGTTGTCGCCGGCGGGAATTTTCTGGCTCAATGTGCCGCGATACCTAATTATGAAAATAATTCGCTGGGGCGTTTTCAAACAACAACTGGAATTACTGTTAGCAATACCAATATCTCAACGACAGGCAGTTATGCCAATCCAGATCTTAGCTTTTCCCAGTTTGAAGGTGTCTTTAACGGAAGCCTGACAGGTTCAGTAAAAAACTGGCAGATAAATGCAAGTGGCAGTAATAACGAACATAATCATTATACCGGCTCCGGTGCTGCTTTATCCTCTATCGGTGCCAGCGTATCCAAGTTAAAAACCGGGATCGGTGGATTAGCTTTTTACCTGGGTAACCATAATTTCAGCACGTCCGACCTTCAGAATGTAAATGGAATCAGGATGTATATGAACGCTTTTCTTACTCCGGCACTTACGGTTTGCGGATCAGTCGTTCCGCTGAAGATCATTGATTTTAATGTCTTCCGGCTAAATGATAAAGCTCAGCTTAAATGGTCTGTTGCTGAAAATGAAACGGGATATGCGTTTGAAATAGAAAAAAGCCTGGACGGCAACAATTTTTTGTTGTTAGCCCAATTGGCAAATACAGGTAAAAATGGAAATGAATTTTATCAATATGCCGATCAAACTTCGTTAAATCATGCCGTTTATTACCGGTTAAAATTGATTAACCTGAACGGCAGTATATCCTACTCCAAAACAGTCGTAATAAAAAATCCCGGAGAACAATTAGCTGATAAAAGGATAAGCGTTCAAAGTCCTTTTGCAACTTCCTTAAACTTCAGTTTTTTTTCTGAGACCGCGGGGGATAAATATATCTCCTTATACAATTTACTTGGGCAAAAAGTCTTTGATACCCCGCTGCGATCATATCCGGGATCCAATATTTATAGCTTTCCACTTAAAAAAGAAATACCTGCCGGAATCTATTTGTTTAAACTTTATGATACACATGAAGCCATCATAAAAAAGATAGTCAGGCAATAAACTGTTCGGCGATATTTGTAATCAAAATCACGATATTTCACGCAAAGGGCGCTAAGAAGCAAAGAACGCAAAGAGATGAACGGTTAAGAATCCATCTTTACCTTCTAAACATCTGTGCCGGATTATCTGGAATGTTTCACGCAAAGGGCGCAAAGATGCAAGGAACGCAAAGAGATGAACTGTTAAGAATCAATCTTTACTTTCTAAACATCTCGGCGGGATTATCTGAAATATTTCACGCCAAGGGCGCAAAGAAGCAAAGAACGCAAAGAGATGAACGGTTAAGAATCAATTTTTGCTTTCTAAGGAATATTTCACGCAAAGAACGCAAAGTAGCAAAGAACGCAAAGAGATGAACGGTTAAGAATCCATCTTTACTTTCTCAACATCTCTGCGGGATTATTTTAAAATTACACTATTGAAACAGACTCTATATTCTTCTATGAGCTTACCTGCTTCAAAATAAAAAGGGAAACCATAAAGGGGAATAATGATAGTATGTGATCAATCC
>JAOQAL010000140.1 GCA_025963615.1 Chitinophagaceae bacterium
CAATTCGCTACCGATACCCTGGAAGCCGTATTGATCAACCGAACGGCCGCAAGGGATTTTGGATTTACTCCGGAACAGGCAATCGGCAAATGGGTGAAAAACACGGTAAGGGATAGTCTTAAACGTAAAATTGTCGGAGTCGTTGAAGATTTTAATTTTCTCTCGCTCAAAGAAAATATGGATGCACTGGTTATCTCACCTGGTGACGATCATAGAGTGGCGGTCGTTAAAATTAAAGCAGACAATATTCAATCAGCACTGGCCACCATTAAGGAAACATATAGTAAGGTAGCGCCTGACTATCCTTTTGAATATACCTTCCTCGATCAGAAATTTGATGTTCTCTATAAAAAAGACCTGAGGCAACAAGCCATACTCGGGATATTTTCCGGTTTGGCCATATTTATAGCCTGCCTGGGTTTGTTTGGCCTTGCATCATTCACGGCTGCCAGGCGGATCAAAGAAATCGGCGTACGGAAAGTATTGGGATCCACCACGCAGAATATCGTCATATTGCTTTCAAAAGATTTACTGAAGCCGGTTCTTATAGCAACCTGCATCGCCATTCCAGTGGGATATTATGCTATGAATAACTGGCTACAAAATTTTGCTTATCGTACCCCCTTGCATTGGTGGATTTTTGTATTGGCTGCGGCTATCACATTTACGATCGCATTGATTACGGTAAGTTTTAAAGCAGTGAGGGCGGCCTTAGCCAACCCGGTTGATAGTTTGAGAAGTGAATAAGGATTTATGACCGACCAAACCTGCCGGTCCGCGGCGGCCATAGCCTTGGCGACTGCACGCAGCAGGTAACTACCGGCATGGAACATTGGTAAACCCGGTGAAAAGTTTGAAAACGGAATAGAGACTTCGTGAACCTCCGTGCCTCCCTGCCTCCGTGGTTCAAAAAAGTCAATAAGGAATGTTGCGATGAATTGTGTGACAAAACAAGCGATAAGAATAGAAAGCCGATAGCTTAAGAATTAGCGATCAATAGACAGAACCTTAGAAATGACAAACTATGATAAAAAATTATTTCAAAATCGCCTGGCGGAGTTTAATTAAAGACCGGCAATTCACGTTGCTGAATGTGCTGGGCCTTTCTGCCGGTCTGGCCTGTACCTTGCTCATTTGGTTATGGGTAGAAGATGAATTAAGTTTCGATAAATTTTTTGAAAAAGACAGCCAGCTTTATCAATTGATGGAACACAGAACGACTGCGGGGCAAACCGGTACCTCCGACGAATCATCGGGCATGCTCGGTGAAGTACTGAGAGCCCGGATGCCGGAAATCGAATATGCGGCAGCGGTAGCCCCGCCGGAGTGGTGGCAGAAGTTTACCCTTTCCGCAGGCGATAAAAACATTAAGGCGACAGGACAGTATGCTGGCCCTGACTATTTTAATGTTTTCTCCTTTAAACTGCTGGCAGGCAACAAGAATAAGGTATTAGCTGATAAAACATCGATCGTCATTTCCGATGAATTGGCCCGCAGGCTGTTCAATACAACGGAAAATATCATCGGCAAAGCGATACGATTTCAACAGCAGCAGGATTTTTTTGTTTCTGGTGTGTTTGAAAAAATTCCTTATCATTCTTCCACGCAGTTTGACTTTGTCTTGTCGTTTGAATACCTGAAAGACATACAGGGATGGGTAACTAGCTGGAACAATACGGGCCCGCACAATTATGTGCTGCTGAAAAAAGGCACTGATATCGCTTCATTTAACAAACGCATTGCGCCTATTGTCACGGAAAACAGTGGCGATAGTACCCGATCGGCCTACGCTTCGCGGTTTTCGGATAATTACCTGCGGAACACATACGATCACGGATCCAGGGTGGGCGGCAAAATGGAATATGTAAGATTGTTTTCCCTTATCGCTATGTTCATACTGGTAATCGCCTGCATCAATTTTATGAACCTTTCTACAGCCAAAGCATCCCGGCGGATGAAAGAAGTGGGCATAAAGAAAGTAGCTGGTGCCCGCCGGGGACAATTGATCCTGCAGTTCCTTACCGAATCCACGATGCTGAGTTTATTTGCCATGCTCCTGGCAGTCGGAATTGCATGGGTATTACTTCCAGCGTTTAATAACCTGACAGGTAAGCAAATCACACTGGGTTTTACCCCACAGCTTATAATTACGGTATTGGCAGTGACGTTAGTTACCGGCTTGCTGGCGGGCAGTTACCCCGCGCTTTATTTATCAGGGTTTAAGCCGGTACAAATATTAAAAGGCAAATTCCAGTCGTCGGTTGCCGAAGTATTTTCACGTAAAGGCCTGGTAATATTTCAATTCACCTTGTCGGTGGTACTTATCATATCGGTACTGGTCGTTTACCAACAGATACAATATATACAAAAGACGAAGCCGGGTTATAATAAAGATCATGTGATCCGTTTCAACACAGAAGGCAAGTTACTGGGCAGTGAAGAAACATTTATCGCGGAACTGAAAAAGATTCCGGGTGTCGTGAATGCAGGTTTCACCTTCAATAATATGGTAGGGCGCAACTTCGGTACCTATGGGTTGGGTTGGGAAGGCAAAGAACCCAATGCTTCCATTTATTTTGAAGGATTTGGTGTCAGTTATGATTTTATTGAAACCATGGACATGCAGATGGCGGCCGGCAGGAGCTTTTCGCGGAATTTCGGTGACGAACAAACGAAAATAATTTTAAATGAAGCGGCCGTAAAGCTGATGCACCTGAAAGATCCTGTTGGCAAGACAATCCATTTAAATGATCGTCCCCACCAGGTGATTGGCGTGGTAAAGGATTTTCATTTTGAATCGCTGCATGAACCAGTGAAGCAATCATACATAACGTTAACTGGAGGCGGCAATACCTGGAATAAAATAATGGTTCGCATTAAAGCAACGCAGGAAGGAGAAACGCTTGCACGCATTCAGCAGTTCTATGAATCCTATAATCCCGGGTTTCCCTTCGATTTTAATTTCCTCGACGAATCTTACCAGAAGCAATACCTGACGGAAACAAGAGTCGGTGTGTTATCCAAATATTTTGCGGGTCTTGCTATATTGATTTCCTGTCTCGGGCTTTTTGGTTTGGCTGCATTCACAGCGCAACGGCGGCAAAAGGAAATTGGTATCCGCAAAGTGATAGGGGCCTCTGTAAAAAGTATTACGGTCATGTTGTCCAGCGATTTTCTAAAACTTGTTTTAATTGCTGTGCTGATTGCATTTCCGCTGGCCTGGCTGCTGATGAATGAATGGCTGCAAAGTTTTGCCTACCGTATTCCGATCGGGCCGGGGGTGTTTTTTATCGCGGGTGGCTCTATGATACTGATTACATTATTAACGGTGAGTTTCCAGGCTATAAAGTCGGCATTGGTAAACCCGGTGAAGAGTTTGAAAACGGAATAGTGAGATGAATGGTGAGTGCTGAATGGTGAATAGTGAACAGAAGTTCAGTTAGTAGCATAAATGGTTAGGAGTAATAAGGAATTACCCTCCTTCTCCATGTATGAGGCAAATTAAAATAAAAGCCATGATAAAAAATTATTTCAAAATCGCCTTCCGGAATCTTATTAAAAATAAGTTTTCCTCTTTGATCAATATTGGTGGTTTAGCGATCGGCATGACAGTCGCTATGCTCATTGGTCTCTGGATTTACGATGAATTCTCTTTTGATAAAAACTTTAAGAACTATCATCGCATTGCGCAGGTGCTGCAAAATAACACGATGAATGGTGAAACCGGAACCGGAATCAATGTTCCGCATCCCCTGGGTGAAGAACTTCGTAAAAATTTTGGCAGCGATTTCGAATATGTTACCATGGCTTCGTGGAATGAAAATCATATCCTGGCCGGTGGCGAAAAGAATCTGTCGAAGAACGGGACTTTTTTTCAACCACAGGCCATTGAAATGTTATCACTGAAAATGCTGAATGGAAACAGGGACGCTTTAAATGATCCTTCTTCCATTATGCTTTCTGCCTCTTCGGCCAAAGCTTATTTTGGAAACAACGATCCCATGGGCAAGATCATGAAGATGGATAATAACCTGGATCTGAAAGTGACTGGCGTGTATGAAGATCTTCCGTACAATTCATCATTTGCAGATGTAAGCTTTATCGCACCGTGGCAACTTTTTGCAAACAGCCGGGGATTAAAAAATGATGCGGATCCCTGGAGATGCAATTGCTACTTCAGCTATATCCAACTGGCCGGAAATGCCGACATAAATAAAGTATCAGCTAAGATCAAAGACGTTAAATTGAATAAAGTAGATAAGAGCGAATTGAAACAAAGGCCAGCCGAGTTACTGCACCCGATGAGCAAATGGAATTTGTATTCGGAATTTAAAAATGGAGTCATTGCCGGAGGCCGTATCCAGT
>JAOQAL010000159.1 GCA_025963615.1 Chitinophagaceae bacterium
AATACAAATCCATTGGAAAACAGGGACAGCTTTCTTTCAAATTTTACGAGTGGCGTTTTTTCCGCCGGTTTCTTCGGGGTCAACAAAAAGGGGCTGCCCGCGCTTACCTGGTGGGCAAATGCCTGTCATTTCATGATGGGACCACACATTGAACTAGGTGTACACGATGATCAACGTTATCTTGACATCTTCCCGGTTCTTTTTGAAAACACAAAAATCATCCGTCACCGGGGTTGTAATGTCGGCGCCTGGAATTACGGTGAATCAGTGAGAAGCCTGGTAAACGGGCAAGTCCTGATAAAGGGTAGCTACCCTGTAATATTTATTCATTTTGATGAAATGCTGATAGCTACTATTCTCAAGGGACACGATAAATATCTTCTGCCTTATTTAGAGAGATACCGGAAATATTTTGAAGAAGAAGGCTACGAGCTTTCCGGTTTCATACGTAAACTGGACCAACAGACAAATGCCGGTTTACTACTGCGAATGAAATGGAAGATCCAGTTCCGTACGCGCATTAAAAAGTTTTTATACAAATTGGCCGAAAGATTATAAAATAACAGCGTATCGATGAAAAAAAAGCTGAAATTATTTTTACAAAAAAAAAGACTGTATTATAAACTGCGGTTTTCTTTTGTCTTCCGGTGCTATCAATACCTGTTCAAAGCCGGTGATTTAGAAAGACAACAAAAGGAAATTGTTTTTTACAAGTCCTTTTTGCCTGCGTGTAACATAATATTTGATATCGGCGCTTACGACGGACACAAAACAGCAGCTTTCCTGCAAATTGCTAAAAAAGTAATATCCTGCGAACCGGACCAGCAGAGCTTTTCAATCCTGAAGGACCGTTTCCGAAACACGAAGCAAGTATTTCTGGAAAATATAGCAGTAGCTGATTCACCAGGAGAAAGACATTTTTTTATTCATCGTCCGGGTTCTGCATTTAATACGCTCAGCTTGAAATGGAAGGAAACCCTTGAGCAGGATTCAATGGAAAAATGGGATGAAAAAATTATATTCAGTGAAGGCTATAAGGTGACTGTAACCACACTTGATTTATTAATACAAAAATATGGCAAACCGGATTTCATTAAGTTAGATGTTGAGGGATATGAGGAAAATGTTTTGAAAGCGCTTTCGCAACCTGTTTCCTTTCTGTCTTTCGAAGTATTATGGCCCGGGGGGTTGTTAGAAATTCAACACTGTTTTGAGAAGCTTCAATCGCTCGATCCCCGCACCTTATACAATATCGCTGTTTATGAAAAACTGCTTCTTCCCTCTTTTGTGGACCGGGAACGCATTATGGAACGGCTCCGTGAGAACGACCTCATCCATTTAGAAATTATCGCAAAAATGAATCAATGAATATCGCCATAATTGAAAAAGGTCATTTCGAAGTGGCGTATACGCTTATTTCGCTCTTTGATACAGGGGGCAATAAAATTACAATTTTTGCCGATGAGCCTTCTTACAATCAACTGACTTTTTTACTGCAGGATAAATCCCTTCGATATACCTGGATAATCCAGCGGAGTGAATCCAACAGGAGCTTTATTCAATCCATTTTTGCGCATACTGGTAGCCACCATTTTGATTTGATATATTTTAATACCATCGCAGATAACTTTATCAGGTATGCATGGCATATTAAAAACCTGGAGCCAGTAAAGGTCATCATGACCTTGCATGATATCAATGGCTTTTTTCAATATACATTTTCCTGGAGTATCAGGGGGCTGATCCGGTATATTGGCAAAAGAAGACTCATCCGTCTCGTTCCCTGCTTTAATGTCCTGTCAGAAACCCTGATTGCACATTTGAGGCAAAAACTACCGGCTACCAAAAAAATAGTCAACATACCGGGAAGTTTTTTTAACCCCGGCAATTTTGCCGGAAAAGAGTTCCATAAAAACGATAGTATAAAAATAACAATACCCGGGTCTGTTGATATACGCAGAAGGGATTACGGACTGGCATTCGACTTATTAGAACTGGCGGAAAAACACAGTGTTTCAATTTCTATCACGTTTCTGGGAAGCTTCAGAAAAAATTACTCTGAAACGATATATGCCCAATACCGGTTATATAGCCAGGTCAATAACAACCTTCATATTTATCAAACCGGAATTGTTGACCAGGCCGAATTTGACAGGGTGATGAATGAGAGCCATTTTATCTGGATGCCGCTACAACCCTCCGCCATTGTTACAGATGGAACAACAGAAATATATGGTACCAGCATCAGTAGTGGGAATATCGGTGATGCTATAAGATATGCACGCCCATTCTTTGCCCCGCAGCATTTTATATTGGATAACGCCTTGCAAAAAAACTGTTGCCGGTATGAAAATATCACCGATATTATAAATCTACTCGTGCGTCTCGATGAGAAAACCTATCAAGCCCTGCTGGTTGAAGCAGTAAGTGCTTCTATGAATTATACCAAAGAAAAAATCATTGAAAAGAACGCATCCCTATTCTATTAACCATCCCATCCATAGTCCCGATACCTGAATTTATGAAACTTAAACAGCCTGTATCTGTAAAAAATCTTTCCGGTTGATGTAATAAAAAAAGAGAAAATAAATAACCGGGAAAAAGCTTAATATTTTCAATAAAAAAAATCCAGTTGCAAAACCCAGCAGGTAACAGATGAAAATCATGGCAATCCCTACAGACAACTGGTGATTATTTATGATACAGACAACCCGGAAATAATACGTGTGAATATGATGAAATACTATTTCCAGGGGACGGGTATAATGATACCCATCAGTTAATACTATTTTAGGATGATTCTCTTCCAGGGGGATAATCAGCTTTTCCTCCTTTTTCAGGTCATAAATTTTGCTGCCATTAACAATAATCCTGACCTTTAAAAGATTTAAAAGCCAGTTCTTTTTTAACGTAACAACAATATAATACTGATCCGCGATAAAAATATTATTTGAGTGACTGGATAATCGTTATAAAATCCGCTGCAACTATGGAAGCGCCGCCTACAAGGCCTCCATCCACATCCGGGCAACCAAACAATTCCTTCGCATTATTTGGCTTTACACTTCCGCCGTACAAGATCGAAACTTCATCCGCTACTTCCTCCGAATATTGGGAAGCCAGCACCGAACGGAGAAATGCATGTATTTCCTGCGCCTGGGCGGTAGTGGCTGTCTTACCGGTACCAATCGCCCAAATGGGTTCATAAGCAATGATAACAGATTGAACCTGTTCGGCCGAAAGATGAAATAATGACTGTTTCAATTGCGCGGCAACAAAGTGATTTTGTGTGCCGGCCTCCCGGATATTCAGTGGCTCGCCGCAACAAAAGATCGGAATAATTGAATTTTCAAGGCAACGATTCAGTTTCTCTGCCAGCACCTGGTTAGTTTCACCAAAATATTCGCGGCGTTCGCTGTGACCGATAATACAATATTTAACATTAATTGACTGAAGCATTTCGGCAGATACTTCGCCGGTATAAGCTCCAGATTTTTTTTCATAACAATTTTGTGCAGCCACGTCATAATTATTTTCTTCCGTAACGGCGCCGCCGGCCATCATGAGGTATGGAAACGGAACCCCAAAAATCACCTGCTGATGATCCGCCAGCTTGTTATCGGCTTTCAATATATCCCCGAGGAGCTTTTCACCCTGCTGATAAGTAAGATTCATTTTCCAGTTAGCTGCCGCAATTTGTTTTCTCATATTCCTTTAATAATTTTTGTAAATATATTTCAAAATACTTTTCTCGTTATCGTTAATATTACCGCTCTTAAATTTTTTCCATTCTTCGATATCCAAAAGCGCTTTTTTAAAATCATAACGTTTGATGCCTTCGCTGCCCCACGAAAAATTGGGTATATACTTTGGTGTCAATCCGGAACCGAAAACATTACAACACACTCCGATCACCGTGCCCGTATTGATAGCTGTATTAATCGCAGTCTTGGAATAATCACCCATCATGACACCACATTTTATACCGGCTTCCATCTGTCCATTTGGCGTCCAGATACTCACCGGGCTGGCATTGTTCTTTAAATTTGAATTGGTGGTGCCTGCACCAAGATTACACCATTCTCCAATGACAGAATCCCCCAGGTAGCCGTCATGCGCTTTATTGGAATTTCCGAAAATAATTGAATTCTTTATCTCACCCCCTACCATGCTGTCAGGACCGATGGTTGTAGCTCCATAAGCTTTCGTCCCTGCTTTCAGGCAACTGTTTTCCCCTAATGAAAAAGGGCCGCGTATCATGCATCCTTCCATTACCTCGGCATTCCGGCCAATATAAACAGGACCTGTAGACGCATTAAGAATGCTATACTCGACTTTGGCGCCTTTTTCAATAAATAGGCCCGAACGATTGATCACCTTATTTGTTTTTGATACCGGCTGTGATTTTCTTTTCCTGGTCAGCAACTCAAAATCCTGCCGTAGCGCCCAATCATTCAATTGAAATAGTTCCCAGGGAAACCGGATGATCCTGACAGGTTCATTCAGCGAAACAGCCCTGGAAATTTTAATCTTATGGAGCTCTTCCACTTCCTTTTTTGTAATACAAAAAACCACGCCGGCAGTCCCATTTACAGAGATAAATTCACCGGGCTTTAATTTATGGATAGCTTTTACAATTTTTTGTGTTGGCAACAGGTTGCCATGTATCATAAAACATCCGTCATCACCAATAAATTTTGCGATGTCGACCGAGCGATCAAGATCTTTATAATCATCTTCTTTCCTGTCGTAAGATGGAAGACCCAAAATTTTCTCCCATTTTTCCCGGATGGTGAGAATTCCAACCCGGATGTCCTGGATCTGCCTCGTCAACGTAAAGGGATGCAGGTTTTCCGGCTGACAAAATTCCTCTGTGAAAACGATTTTATTCATAAAACTTGCCCTGTCCGTCAAAAATAAAGAACTATTTGCAGTTAATAGTAGATCCTGGAGGCGGGATACTAGATGCTGGATGCTAGATGCTGGAGGCTGGACGCTGGAGGCGGGATACTAGATGCTGGGGGCTGGAGGGATAATTATCTGTGAATGGCAGATGCATTGTCATGCTGTGGCATTATTATTACAGCAAGCACAAACATCCTCTTGCTGCTCTCGATAGCTTCATCTGAGCTGATAATATCGCGATTAAGAAAATCGGAGTCGCCACAATTGAGACAACTTAAAACAACACCCGTACTTTTAAAGTCTATCGTCCCATTTTTTACCGGAACCACGATTCCTGGATATTGTGAATTCCATCCGTAAAAATTAATTCCTGCTTCATTAATGTTAAGCAGTTCTGACAGGCTCATATTGGCTCTCAGACCATTCCGTAAGGTCCAGACATTCTCAGCTACCGGCGTGTCGTACTTCCTGGATCTATTGCCCCTGAGACTATTGCCCACCAGCAGATGCGAAATTGTAATCCGGTTTAGTTCGTCCTTCCAAACAAAAATTACCTGGCGGTTGGTATTGGGGAAAAGTATAGAACATTTCACAACATCTGAATCTGAAAAATAATAGACATCTTTTTGAACATTTGATTTGCCAAAAACATATTCAAGATTTTCATGTGATTGGTAGGCCAGAAAATCCTCTGCGTAGTGAATGCTGGCTGGCGAAGGCAATTTTTCTTTTTTGACCAAAAAATTATAGCATAACAGGGTATCCTCCATTTTACTTGTGAGCTTTACAGAAACATCATTCTGCTGGTATAAAAAAGGAGATTGCACATTTTCATTTTCACAATAAAAACCTTTATCTTTTAAACTCTTTATTATGTCTCTGCATTCCTGATAGGAAGATGTGCAGTAGTTGAAAGCGGATTTGCCTTCGTAAAAAAGCTCCTGAACATATCTAACGGCGGAATCATCTACCTGCCGCAGCTTCCTGGAATTTAAATAAAAAGTTTGCTGAATGGTATCAAACTGCAACTGTTGATCCGCCTTTCTAAATCCTGATTTGGCAAGATAACTGCTCATTTTCTTTTCAGGCAATGAAGCAAGCGCTACAAAATCATTGGCAGTCAGAACCTGGCAGTAAACAACCGAAGCACAAGCAGAAAAGAATATAAGTAGTGAAAAACTCCTCATTAAATTCTTGTTTTTTATTCGGCTTTTCTAAAGAAATAGAGGATAAAACAAAAAACTTGTCATTCAATGGAGTAGACTACAATGGGGGATTGGTATAGCAAGTTAAATAAAAAAATACAACTTACATAGCCCGGATACAAGTTTTTATAAAAAGGATGGGTCAGCAGACTTCCCCTTCGAGGTCATAATCATAGGCTTTTGTAATCATTACCCGGACAAAATCACCCACCTTAATCTTTTTATCAGAGTGGACAACTACTTCATTATCTACCTCCACACTGTCAAATTCAGTGCGGCCCAGGTATCGGCCGGCTTCTTTTTTATCGATAAGCACGTTGAACTCCTGCCCAATCTTTTCAATATTTTTCTCATGCGATATTTCCTGCTGCACTTCCATAATTTCCTGAGCCCTGCGATCCTTTTCGGCCTGTGGTATATCATCTATCAAATCATGAGCTGAGGTTCCTTCTTCATGAGAATAGGTAAATATACCCACGCGATCGAAACGCTGTTTTTGCAGAAACATTTTCATTTCTTCAATATCATCTAAGGTTTCTCCGGGAAAACCCGCGATCAATGTGGTTCGGATACAAATGAGCGGCACCGTTTGCCGGATAGCTGAAACCAGGTCTTCGATCTCTTCTCTTGTTATTTGCCGTTTCATAGCTTGCAGCATATTATTGGCCGCATGTTGTAAAGGCATGTCAAGGTATTTGCAAATATTGTCCCTGTCCCTTATCACATCCAGAATCTCCATCGGGAATTTAGAAGGATACGCATAATGCAGCCGAATCCAGATGAGCCCTTTTACATCACTTAAACGCTTCAGCAGATCCGCCAGCATTCTTTTTTTATAGATGTCCAGCCCATAGTAAGTCAATTCCTGTGCAATCAGCATGATTTCCTTTACACCCCTTCGTACAAGGCTTTCCGCTTCGTTGACAATTTCTTCAATTGTTTTACTCACATGGCCCCCACGCATCAGAGGGATAGCGCAGAAGGAACAAGTCCTGTTACACCCTTCGGAAATTTTTAAATAGGCATAATGCTGCGGTGTCGCCAGCAGTCGTTCACCTACTAATTCAGTTTTATAATCCGCTTCAAATTTTTTAAGTATCAATGGCAGCTCCATCGTCCCGAACCAGGCATCTACCTCGGGTATTTCTTTTTCAAGGTCGTCCCGGTACCGATGGCTGAGACAGCCCGTCACGTATACCTTATCCAGCTTCCCCTTTTGTTTCAGGGCAACCTGGTCGAGTATGGTATTAATGGATTCTTCTTTTGCTTTTTCTATAAATCCACAGGTATTTACGATTACGATATTGTGATCTTTTTTTGCATTCTCATGCACCACATTAATATCATTGGCCAGTAACTGACCGCTGAGCACTTCGCTGTCAACCATGTTTTTGCTGCAGCCAAGTGTGATAATATTAACCTTATCCTTTTTGAGTGTTTTTGTTTTCATATACACGCTAATGAACGCTAATGGTTTACTTTTTTTGAAGCTGATAATTTACACACTAATGAACGCTAATGGTTTACTTTTTTTGAAGCTGATGATATACACGCTAATGAACGCTAATGGCGTACAATATTAACCTTATCCTTTTTGAATGTTTTTGTTTTCATATATCGCTAATTAACGCTAATGGTTTACTTTTTTTGAAGCCGATAATTTACACACTAATGAACGCTAATGGTTTACTTTTTTTGATGCTGATAATTTACACACTAATTAACGCTAATGGTTTACTTTTTTTGATGCTGATAATATACACGCTAATGGACGCTAATGGCGTACAATATTTGATGCTAAACGCCTTTTAAATTGAATAAACTATCCACGAATTCGTGTTTATCAAACACCAGCAAATCTTCTATTTTTTCTCCCACCCCGATAAATTTTACCGGTATTTTAAATTGACTTGCAATGGCCAGCACCACCCCGCCCTTAGCGGTTCCGTCTAGTTTAGTAATAGCCAGCGCCGTCACATCGGTTGCAGCGGTAAAATGTCTAGCCTGCTCCAACGCATTCTGACCCGTGCTTCCGTCCAGCACTAATAATACCTCGTGCGGTGCATCCGGTATTACTTTCTGGATGACTCTTTTAATTTTACCCAATTCTTCCATCAGGTGGGCCTTATTATGTAAACGGCCTGCTGTATCAATCAATACCACGTCACTCTTTCTGGATACGGCGCTTTGCACGGTATCAAATGCCACCGCAGCGGGATCTGAGCCCATAGGCTGCTTAACAATCGGTACCCCGGCCCTTTCA
>JAOQAL010000178.1 GCA_025963615.1 Chitinophagaceae bacterium
ATACACCGGTCCTTAGTTTCTCCACGCTGGCCAATTGTTGCTGACTGTCCGAATAAACTGATTCTTCATTCGCAGGTTCCCCGAAGTACATACTCAATACATTGAACGTGATGGGGCTGATATGGAGCCTTTCCTTTCCCGAAGCATTTTCTATTTCATAGCCTGAGTTGCAAAGCCTGGTGTGGTTGCTGACCTTCACGGTTTCATTCATTTTTCTGAAAACATAGGAATGAACCATTTTACCATCCCTGAACTCTGCCCATTCCCGGGAAATAATTTTAATTAGTAGAATCATTCTCACTTTTATCTCGGAACTCATGTTGATCACGGTGCTATTGCCTTCCGTACTTTTATTGAGTTTCACCCAGCCGGCTTCTGTTCCATTTCTCATTACTTTATAGGTCAGCAGCTGTTGCTGTGCGAACATGGTGCAGGAGAACAAAAGCAACAGAAAAATAATTGTGGAAGTGAAATGGTATTTCCTGTATAAGAACTGGCCCGTTATTTTATGACACAAGGCGCTGCGATCTTTCTTACACAATTTTTTAAGTAATATGTAAATAAGCACTACCACCATTTGAGTAAGTTTAATAAGTAAAAAATGACAACCGGCGGACTAAATGATTCAAGCTGTCTAAAAGCTGATAGCCATTCCCGATTTTAACTGCCATGGCGAAGATTTTAGAAGCAATCAGGCTTTCAGGTCTCCGCCTGATTCTTTATTACGGGCTGAGCCATATTGACCATAGTTGATGGTGTTAAGGATTAATAACAGGCTGGTAAGAAGCAGCAGCTTTTTCATGATGCGAATGTTTGGGTGAATAATTTTTTTCTCTTCTCAAAAATATCCTCGCCAAAAGCCCTTTCATAACTGCATTTCGCGCCTGGCTGGCCAGCCCTTGCACTTTCTACTGAGCGGGAAGCGGGCAAGCGGCCAGGCACCCGCTATTTGCAAAATATGCATTGCCATTCCGGGTTCTTAGTATTTCCTGCAAAAATTAATTGGGAAAAGAGGAAGGCAGGGTAAAACAGGTCGCACTGAAATCAAGTGCCTAACTTTGCCGGACTTTTATGGAAACAGGAGAAATTAAACTGATTGAATGCCCGCGGGACGCCATGCAGGGCTGGAAGACTTTTATTCCTACGGAAAAAAAGATCCGGTACATCAACTCATTGCTTGAAGTAGGATTCGACACGATTGATTTTGGAAGTTTTGTTTCTTCTAAAGCCATTCCGCAAATGGCAGATACCAAAGAAGTAGCGGGGAAACTAAAGTTAGGTTCATCCGCTACCAGGTTGCTTGCCATAATTGCAAATCAAAGAGGTGCGGAAGAAGCAACCCGGTACAATGAAATTACCTATTTAGGGTTCCCATTTTCTATTTCCGAAACCTTTCAACAGCGCAATACGAATTCCAGTATATCTGAATCACTGAAAAGGGTAGAAGCCATACAAAATATTTGTATCAAAACAAGTAAGGAATTAGTGGTTTATATTTCCATGGGATTCGGTAATCCTTATGGAGACAGTTACTCAGAAGAGATAGTATATGAATGGGTCAATAAATTAACAGGCTTGGGCATTAAAATTATTTCTCTCGCAGATACGGTGGGACTTGCTTCCCCAGAGTTGGTATATAAGATAACAAAACATCTTGTTGCATTATTGCCAGGAATAGAAATTGGTGTTCACCTGCATTCAACTCCCGAAAACTGGCAAAAGAAACTGGAAGCAGCCGTTCAGGCTGGCTGTCTTCGTTTTGACGGCGCTTTAAACGGGATTGGTGGCTGCCCAATGGCCGGTGATGAGTTAACAGGAAATATGAATACCGGGTGGATGATAGATTTTTTTGAAAAAAAGAAGCTGCTTGGAAGATTAAACAAAGAAGCATTGGCAAAAAGCCTGGAAATAGCATCGGAAATATTTGTATAAAAATTTGTTTATGAATTTCATGGTTGACATAGATCTTAAGAAACTACAATCCCAGATAAATTATCGAAATAAAATCTTACTGGTTGGTTCCTGTTTTACAGAACATATCGGTAATGCATTGGAAGAACTTAAATTTTCTGTGTTGCAAAATCCAAACGGCATCCTGTTTGACCCGGCCAGCGTTTGTAAAAGCCTGGTTTCCTATATTCAGAACAAGCAATACCAGGAGGAAGATTTGTTCCAGTTACATGAGGTGTGGAACAGTTGGCAACATCACAGCCGGTTTTCCAATACCAGTAAGACAGCCTGCTTACGCACCATAAACGAATCGCAGCAAAAAGCGCATTCATTTCTGAATGAAGCGGATTGGGTTATTATTACACTTGGATCATCATTTTACTATTTGCTTTCAGAAATTGGTTTACAATATTCAGATGCCGCGAAAGTCGCCCCTCTAATCGCTGCTGTATCACCAACTATCATCAGGGAAGGCGTCGCCAATTGCCATCGCGCTCCTGCGCAATGGTTCGATAAACATTTATTAAGTATTGATGAAACCATCTCAATGCTTGATAACACGTATCATCAGCTATTACAGTTTAACCCGAAATTAAATATTGTTTTTACTGTAAGCCCGGTGAGACATATAAGGGATGGTGTAATCGAAAATAACAGGAGCAAGGCAAGGCTACTGGAATCTGTTCATCATCTTGTGAATAAATTCAACCGGCTGCATTATTTTCCTGCCTATGAACTGGTGATTGATGTGTTAAGGGATTACCGCTTTTATGATACAGACCTGGTGCATCCCAATTACATGGCCACCGGGTTTGTACTGGAAAAATTTGCCGAAACCGCCATTGATGAAGATTCACAAAAATTAATGCAGGAAGTAAAGAAAATTATGATAGCCCGGAAACATAAGGCTTTTCAACCGGAAACAAAAGCACATCTCCAATTCCTGCGTACTCATTTTGAAAAAACAAAACAGTTGCAGGAAAAATATTCTTTCCTGGATTTGAAAGAAGAACTGGTTTATTTCTCTCAGATATGAGTAATCCGGTAAATTGTTTTCTGATAATAGGTTTGTCCGGGCCTTAATACGGTTTTGGGGAAATGAGGGATATTAATAGCATTCGGATGTTTTTGTGTTTCAAGACAGAAACCGGAGGAACGTCCATACACCGTATCCTGCTTACCTTTAAGTGCAGTAATTCCGCTACCCGTATATAAATGCACCACGGGCTCTGTTGTCAAAACATCCAGTTTTATTTTCGATTCCGTGGAATAAGCCTCCGCTGCTAATCCCAATTCATTTTCTTTTTTATCAATCACGAAACTCTGATCATACTCTTTCTTTTCTCCCCATTTTTCCGCAATGGTATGAAAATTCCTAAAATCGTGCGAAGTATCCTGAACACTTATATAATTACCCGTAGTGGTATAATTGGAATCCTGTTCCAGAATGGCTGAAGCATGAATTTTAAGAAAGTGATCATTAATATTTCCTGTGCCGTTATTAAGATTAAAGTAGCTATGGTGGGTCAGGTTTACCGCAGTTGGTTGATCCGTTGTTGCATGATATTCATGGCTCAATTCGTCATGATCATTCAGCCGGAATTTTATAGAAACATCCAGGTTACCAGGATAGCCTTCGTCACCATCAGGGCTTTTTAATTTAAATTCAAGCAGGCTGTTCTGCTCATCAAACAAAACGAGTTCCCATATTTTTTTATCAAATCCAGAAATACCGCCATGAAGATGGTCAGCGCCCATATTGAGGGGAAGCTGGAATTTTTTACCGTCAATCTCCATTTTACCGTCTTTGATGCGGTTTCCGTAACGGCCCTCGGCTGCGCCAAACAATGGATAGTTACGCAAATAAATATCATCTGAATAGTCTTCGGGTTTTTCAAAACCCAGTACGATATCATTGAGTGAGCCATTGGCTTGCTTCACCTTAAAGGAAAGAATAATTGCCCCGTAATTAGAAATCAGAGCTTCCGTTTGGTTTTTATTCTTTAACCTGAAGACAAAAATTTTCTGACCACTGAGTTTTGAAGTAAGAGGGAATGAACTCGTTTGCATAAATGGTTTTCTATAAACTGAAATTATATTCTTCAGAAAGAAATTGTTCCAGGTTTCTTAAAAGAGTTAGTTGATTGGTAGCCCTGTCAAAATTCTGTTCCGGATAGCTTATCTGATAATACACATCGTTGTTGAGATAATCGGCGAAAAATCGTACCGCCTGCATATAAATCATCAATAACACGGCACTATGAATATATTTCTTCTCTTCATCTGTCAGGTAGTTATTCATAACCCCCAGGTAACCGCTGACAATAGCTTTATAAAAATCTTTCCGGATATGAAGATGGCTGAAATCAGTATTATGTTCATCACTGCTGCAAGCCATGGATCGGATCATATCACCAAGGTCAGAAAAGAAATAACCGGGCATGGTGGTATCAAAATCAATAGCACAGATAACCTGGCCTGTTTTTTTATCGAAAAGAACATTGGCTATTTTGGCATCATGATGCATGACTCTTTTTGGAAATGCAGAAGATTGAATGATGCCCTCATAAAAATCCTTATACTATTTTCTGTTTTTTACTTCCTGGATCAAGGAGGAGGCTTTCTGTAACCTCTCCGGTTTTGCGCCGGCAAGAGCTTCTTCAAACTGCCTGTAGCGGAAAGAGAGATTGTGAAAATCAGGAATTACAATATGTAAGCTTTCTGCATTAAAAGACGACAGAAAGGCGGTAAGCTGTCCGAAAGTTTTTGCTGTAGCACTGGCCTGCCCGGTATTATGAGGTACATCCAGGGTAACAGTCCCATCTAAAAATTCAAAGGCCCTCCAGTAGTTTCCTTCGCTATCAATAAACAGTGTTTCTGATTTTTTTACCGGAACCGGGGTAGGGAATAAAATATCCTTCGTTCCATTTTTATACTGCCAAAGCTTTATAAAATTATCCTGTACATCGTCAGGCTTTTTAAAAACGTTTTTATTTATCTGCTGCAGCAGTAAAACCTTATTATTTTTTTCGTCGGTGATTTTAAAAGTGTGGTTGATCAGTCCATTCCCCAACTGTTCCACAGTATAATGTTCGTTTTCCGGTGTAAATGCAGTCAAGACTTCTTTGTTCAGGGATTTCGCCATAATTGATTCACAATTTCGCCATAATTGATTCACAATAATAAAGGAAATTATAGAAACCTTTAAAGTAATAAAGAGTACAATCGTTTGCGTATACTTTCCCCACAAGAATCAATGTATGCGATCGCCCCGTATGGTAAGACTGTCTATGATTTGAGATTCATAGTTTAGCCATTCCTTCCAACGCCTGCGAACACTTTCTTTATCCATATAGGTTTCTGCCAATTCAATAAACAAAGTATAATGTCCAGCTTCGCTTTCCATAAAGCGCCGGTAAAAATTACGAAGGTATTCATCGTTCAGTCCTTCGCTGAGGCGTTTAAACCGTTCACAACTCCGGGCTTCGATAAGAGCCATTGTTAATAGATGATCGAGGAATCTATCTTCCCGGTTGCCGCCTTTTTTCTGAAATGCCAATAGTTTGTTTACATACTCGTCCTTCCGTTGCAGACCGAGTTTAAGGTTCCGTTTATGAAGTTCTGCCAAAACGAGCCGGAAATGACCCCATTCCTCGGTCACAACCGGAGCCAGGTCCTCTACGAGTTTCTCTTTCTCACTATACCGTTGTATCAGCGTGATGCAGGTGGATGCGGCTTTTTGTTCGCAATAAGCATGGTCGGTCAGGATATCCTCTAGTGATTTTTCAGCCAGGTTCACCCACCGCGGATCGGTAGGAAGCTGCAAACCAAGTATATTTTTAGTATCCTGCGACAGTTCCATAGCGCAAAAATAGGCGGGCAGAGGGAAAAGGGGGTGATTTTTCAGGGGTATCCCAATTTTGACCGAGCTTTCTTTTGCCGGTAATTGGCGAAGACTTACCTTTGCCGCCAAAATATCTGAACACGTATAATCGGATGAACTTTTAAAAAAATCAAGATGTCATTAGTTAAAGAAAAAAAATCACAAATTTTCGCTGAGTTTGGTGGTAAAGCAACCAACACAGGTTCCATTGAAGGACAGATCGCCCTGCTTACAGAACGTATCAGCCACATTTCTGGCCATCTTCAGCTGAACAAAAAAGATTTCTCTACCCACCGCGGTTTGATGCAATTGGTTGGTAAGCGTAAGAGTTTATTGACCTATCTGAGCAAACATAATCTTACAAGTTACCGTCAATTGATCGAGAAACTGGGATTAAGGAAATAAGCCCTGAATCCGCCTGTTGGTGGACGCCGGGAACATTCTTTTATCCGAAGTTTAATCTTAAAATTGAATTTCATATAAATATATTCCCAATGTCTACCAGGATATTGGGAATAATCATTTTACAGGAAACCCCGAATCATTTTGCTTTTTACGGATATAGCACATCTGTTAATTCAGTAAAGAACAGAATGATAATGAAGCGCAACAGAGTTGAATCCTGATCCACGATCTTGTTTCCTTACGATCACCTTGCACAAATAAGACTTGCCAATAAATAAACACAAACAATAAACTATGTTACAACAACCCATAAAAAAGACCTTTGATATAGGTGATGGCCGAATCGTTTCCATTGAAACCGGCCGACTTGCCCGCCAGGCTGACGGAGCAGTTACCATCTCGATCGGTAACTGCATGATCCTTGCCACTGTAGTTGCCAATAAAGAAGCAAAAGAAGGGCAGAGTTTTTTTCCGCTAACAGTAGATTACCAGGAAAAATTCGCTTCAGCAGGTCGCATCCCAGGCTCATTTTTCAAACGTGAAGCGAAGTTGAATGATTACGAGGTATTAACCAGCCGTTTGATTGACCGCGCCTTAAGGCCATTGTTTCCAGATGATTATTTATGTGAAGTTCAGGTACTTGTGTCGCTTATCTCAAGCGATGCTGAAGTAATGCCAGATTCCATGGCTTGCCTGGCAGCTTCTGCAGCGCTGGCAGTTTCCGACATTCCCATTAAAGAAATAATTTCCGAAGTAAGGATAGCAAGGATAGATGGAAAATTTATAATCAATCCCAACCGCAGTGACCTTGAAACGGCGGATATGGATTTTATGATCGCCGCTACCGAAAAGAACCTGATGATGGTTGAAGGCGAAAGCTATGAATGCAGCGAAGCAGATCTTTGTAAAGCATTGGAATTGGCTCATGACGCTATCCGCATACAAATAAAAGCGCAGCAGGAATTGTGTGAACTGGTTGGGGCAAAAGAAAAACGGGATTATAAAAAACCAGTCCAGGATGAAGCCTTGCGTGAAAAAGTGAACGCGTTTGCAAAACAAAAAGTATATGAAGTAGCAAAAGGAAAATCCAGCAAGCACGATCGCAGCGATAAATTTGCGGTTATAAAAGATGAGTTGACA
>JAOQAL010000189.1 GCA_025963615.1 Chitinophagaceae bacterium
ATCCAATTTTCCCGATCACTTCTTTAACTTCAGGAAATTGTTTTAAGAGAATATCAGAAGCTTTAAGGGAAGCATTTACTGTTTCTGTAAGGGAACTTCCCGTCATCACCCTTGTTTCTACCGCAAAATCTCCCTCTTCAAGTGTAGGTATAAATTCTCCTCCCATGTTTAGAAACAACACTAAACTTCCCACAAATAAGATTACAGATGAAAACACAACGAATGCTTTTTTTCGCAATGCAAAATGTATAGCCGGATCATAGACTTTATGAAAAAAGGTCATGATCTTATCTGAAATGTTCCTTTTATTCAATATTTTCTTGTTCAGAAATAAAGCTGAAACCATAGGGATATATGTAAGGGAAAGTATAAAGGCACCTAAAATAGCAAATGCCACTGTTTGAGCCATGGGCTTAAACATTTTTCCCTCAATCCCTACAAGAGCAAGAATGGGCAGGTAAACAATAAGAATTATTATTTCACCAAAAGCAGCAGACGACCGGATCTTTGATGCTGACTGATACACTTCCTCATCCATTTGATCCTGGTTTAGTGTAACATTTTTCTGTAATCCAAGATGATGCATTGTTGCTTCAACAATGATCACAGCCCCATCAACAATTAGCCCAAAATCTATAGCTCCCAGGCTCATCAGATTACCCGATACGCCAAACAAGTTCATCATGGAAACCGCAAACAACATAGCCAGAGGAATAACTGAGGCTACAATTAATCCTGCTCTCATATTACCAAGAAGTAATACCAGGATGAAAATAACTATTAAGGCTCCCTCTATCAGGTTTTTGGATACAGTGCTGATCGCATTATCAACAAGTTTTGTCCTGTCAATGAATGCTTCGATTTCTACTCCTTCAGGAAGGGATTTCTTGATTTGCTGAATACGTTCTTTTACGTTCCCAATTACTTCAGAAGAGTTAGCCCCTTTTAGCATCAGTACTAATCCACCTACAACTTCTCCTTGGGTATTGTAAGTTAAAGCACCGTATCGGTTGGCATGACCAAGATTGACATTGGCAACGTCCCGAATTAAAATCGGCATCCCATTACTGCTTTTAGAAACTACTATGTTTTTAATGTCCTCAATGCTTTTGATAAGACCTTCACTTCTTATAAAATAGGCGTTTGGCTGCTTCTCAATATAAGCCCCACCTGTGTTTTGATTATTTCTTTCCAAAGATGAAAAGACCTCATTAATTCCCAGGTTCATACTTCTGAGTTTACCAGGATCCAATGAAATCTCATATTGTTTAAGATACCCTCCAAAACTGCTTACATCAGCAACACCTTTTGTGCCGAGAAGGTGTCTTCTAACTATCCAATCCTGGATGGTACGGAGTTCCATGGCCGAATATTTCTTTTCAAATCCCTTCTTTGGATGGAGAATGTATTGGTAAATTTCACCTAAACCAGTAGAAATTGGTGCCAGCTCTGGTGTGCCTACTCCCTTAGGAATTTGTGTTGACGCTTGAGTAAGGCGTTCGTTTACTTGTTGTCTGCCCCAATACATATCGGTACTTTCCTGAAAAACTATTGTTACAACAGAAAGCCCAAAACGGGAAATTGAACGTATTTCTTCAATTTCCGGGATAGTAGCCATTGTTTGCTCTAAGGGAAAGGTGATAAGTTGCTCAACCTCCTGCGCAGCAAGAGAAGGCGATAAGGTAATTACCTGAACCTGATTATTTGTAATATCAGGAACAGCATCAATGGGTAGTCTGGTTAAAGAATAACCTCCCCAGGCAATCAGGCCAAGGGTAAACAGCCCTATAATTAATTTATTCTTTATTGAAAAATATATGATTCTATCTAGCATGAATATGCAGTTTAAGTCAATAATAAATGCGTGGATACAACCCTCAATTCAATGAGGGTTAGTATTCCTTAACATGTAAAAAGACTTAAACTTTAGGCGGTTGCCAGAACGAGCGGAGTAGTTCTTTTATCTGTGGGTCAAAATATATAGATTCAGGCTCTTCACCCAAAACGATAGTAACGGAAGGTAAATTCCGTAAATGTGAAGCTATTGAGAAACCTGCACAACAAGAACACACACAAAGGGGAGAACACAAATCATTATCCTGCTGCTGAGTGCCTGCTGTTGTTGAAATGACTGTTTCAGAATCAAGTGCGCCTGCCTCCGTATCCGTGCATGGAACGACGGAAAGAAAAATAAGGTAAGTGCTTAATATGATCTGTAACAACTTCATTTGCTGCAAATTTAGGTAATTAAATGGTGCAACAGTATTTCAAAAAGGAAAAATATCTAATATTTAAAAATAACTGGCAAATCCTACTTGTTATTGCAAAGAAAATATGGATAACAACAACTAATTCACATGTAAAAATGGCGAAAGTTAATTTTGAATACATTAATTACAACAGATGCAATGATTCTTTTATCTTCTTAATAGTATTTGGAGAACAGGAGCAAATTTTCTGAATCTCTCTGGAGGAAAATCCTTTTTTTATAAATTTTTGGACGTCTTCATGCTTTTTTAGAAAATTCGATACTGATTTATAGGATGGTGAAAGAAAAAATTCATGATGTCGTACTTCTATTGCCTAATGGCAAACCTAGAAGTATTCAAGAAACAGGACACAAAAGCTTATGGAAATACAGTCAAAGTCCAGAAAACTTATCAGGTTTAGATCTTAAACTATTTGATCCAACTCAAAAACAGTTGATTGAAAACTTAATTAAAAATGATGAATGGATAATCGAAGAGTCAAATAAATTAATTGATATGTTAAAACTTAAATGAATGGAGGTAAATTTTTTTTGGTATTAACATTTTTTGGGAAAAGGACGGGAAAACTAATTTTTTTTATAATTCTTTAAAAAGTCTTCTTCGGGAATTATTCTATTAAGCTTCCTGTCTTTATCTGGAAATTCATAAATTATCATTCACATTTCTATTCAGCCAAAATGGCAAAAACATGTTGAATTCCACAATTTAGATTAGCTAAAATTTTAAGGCCAAAAATGATGTTACTAATTGAATTTATTGGCGAGGACGGAAAATTTATAAAAAGGAGTCTATCCACATTTTCATTTAACTACGACATATCTTTAACCATGGAATTGGAAATTCTCAAATTATC
>JAOQAL010000192.1 GCA_025963615.1 Chitinophagaceae bacterium
CAACTTTCCGATTTTTTACGCGGTACTATCCGGAAAGAAGAAAACCAGTTTATCACTTTTTCAGAAGAGCTGGAATACCTGAAATTATATCTTGAAATTGAAAAAGTCCGCTTTGGCTACCGGCTAAAGACAGAAATAGATGTGTCAGACGATTCACTCAACTGGAAGATACCGTCCTTATTGCTGCAGCCATTGATGGAAAATGCTATCAAATTTGGTTTGTATGGCACTACCGGCGAAGTGATCATTGGCCTGCGTGCTGCAATGGCAGACAAGCATTTAGTGGTAGCCGTTATGAATCCGTTTGACCCGGATATGCAGATGCCGCCGGGCACAGGATTTGGCCTGGAATCTGTAAAAAGAAGGTTATATCTTTTATTTGGAAGAAATGATCTTGTTGAAATCAATAAAACTCAAAATTCATTTGTCGTAATTTTCAGAATACCGGATACTCATGCGTAAAATTATTATCATCGATGATGAGCCCCTGGCACGGTCTATCGTAAAAGAATACCTGCAGAAACATACAAACCTGGAACTGGTGCAGGAATGTAATGATGGTTTTGAGGGTGTAAAAGCTATTCAGCAACACCAGCCCGATCTTGTTTTTCTGGATATTCAAATGCCAAAGATCAATGGCTTTGAAATGCTGGAATTGATAGAACAGCCCCCGCCTGTCATATTCGCCACTGCTTTTGACGACTATGCCATCAAAGCTTTTGAGGCACATGCTGTCGATTATTTATTAAAACCTTTCAACCAGGACCGTTTTGATAAAGCAATTCAGAAATGGAGTGAGCAAAACACAAAGAGCGCTGAAAAAAATACGCAGGAACTGTTAGAAACCGCCTCACACTCACCGGCACAAAGCCAGCGTATTGTAGTTAAAAGCGGTAATAAAATCAAAATCATTCCGGTACACGATGTATACTATCTTGAAGCGGCGGATGATTATGTAAAAATTCATACCAAAGAAGGGTATTTCCTTAAAAATAAAACAATGAGCCATTTTGAACAGGTACTGGATGAACAGCAGTTTGTCCGTTCCCATCGTTCTTATATCATCAATGTACAGCAGATTACCCGGATTGATCCGTATGAAAAAGACGGTCACGTTGCGGTGTTAAAAGCGGGAACACAAATACCGGTAAGCCGGAGCGGGTATGGTAAGTTGAAGGAAGTGCTGGGGTTGTAAGGTTCGGAGGGCAAGAGTTTAAAAGTTCAGTAGTTTATTAGTTTAATGAACAATCTTTATATCAGTGACATTTCGCTATCGGTTTGCTCACTGAACTTAAACTCGTAAACTTGTAAACTAATAAACTTTCACACTTCCTACGCTTCCTGCCCATTCCACAAAGCGCCTCCGATACCATCTCTTGATGCACCGGTAACGGATGAAAGGACATTGTATTCCTGCCTCCAGCGTAATACGCCGATGAAAGCCATAATAAGGGCTTCTTTGTATTTCACTAATTTTTCATCCGGTATGACTATTGCGATATTGAATGGCTTTAAATGACTACTAAGCTGCTCAATTAAAAAAGTGTTGAACGCGCCACCACCGGTAGCTAGCAAGGTCCTGGCGGCTATGGGGAGCTGCGTAGCGATTGGAGAATGATTCCCTGAATTGGCAATCGCATTTTTTATTTGCACTACAATATGTTCAACATAGGTTCGCAACGCATCGTTGCCAGCAATACCTTCATTTTTTATGATTGGATAAACTATATCTGTTCCAAAATCATTGGCCAACGATTTTGGATAGGGTTGATGGTAATAATCAAGCTGGTTTAATTTTTCCAGCAATTCTTTTTTTATGGTTCCCGATGATGCCAATTGGCCGCATTCATCGAATTCTTTGCCTTGCTCATGGGCAAGCATGTTCAATACTTTGTTGGCCGGGCAAATATCAAAGGCTGTATATTTTTCTGTGTTAAATGAGATATTAGCAATACCGCCCAGATTCAGGAAGAAATCATAATTGCCTAATAATAGTTTTTCTCCAATGGGCACAATCGGAGCTCCCTGCCCCCCCAATGCCACATCCAATGCCCGCAAATCCGTTACAACCGGTAAATGGGTGGCGGCTGCTATGGCAGCCCCATCACCCAATTGAGCCGTCATTTTTTTTGCAGGCAGATGAAAGGCAGTATGGCCATGCGAGGCGATTAATGCCACCTTAAAATGAAGTTCCTGTTCTTCAATAAAATGATTGATTTGCCGGCCAATATAATGACCGTACTCCGTATGAAGCAACTGGTAATCCTGGGCTGTCAACCCAATAACAGACCGCAGTTTTTCCGTCCATTCAGCGGAATAAGGGTAACATTCAGCTTTTACGATTTCGTAGTTCCATTTGCCCGCATTTTCATGTAATTCAACGAATGCAATATCAAGCCCGTCAAGAGAGCTGCCGCTCATTATACCTATAACACGATAAACCATGATGTTTTATTTCAGATTGTAGATTTCAGATTTTAGATTTGTCAAAAGTATAGTTTTTACGATCACCGGTTATTTCCTGCAAATCCTTAATCTTCAACTGAAATTTAAAATCATCATTATGGTAATTAACCTGAGCGAAAAACATTCCCTGGTCAGTAACTGGGTAGCTGAATTGCGTAGTGAAGAAGTGCAGAAAGACAAGATGCGGTTCCGGCGCAACCTGGAGCGCATTGGAGAAGTAATTGCTTACGAAATCAGTAAGAAGATGGAATATGAAGAAAAAGAAGTTGAAACTCCCCTGGGAACAGCCGTTTCAAAAATTTTGAAAGAACAGCCCATACTGGCCACAATCCTCCGGGCTGGCCTTCCAATGCACCAAGGCATGCTCAATTATTTTGACCAGGCTGATAATGCTTTCATTTCCGCATACCGGAAGCATAGGAAAGACGGCACGTTTGAAATAAACCTCGAATATATGTCATGCCCGGATCTGAATGATCGTATTATTATCATTTCCGACCCCATGCTGGCGACGGGTTCCTCGTTGGTAAAAACCATTCAATATTTAAAAGACGAAGGCGATCCGAAAGAGATTCATTTCGTTTGTGCCATTGCGTGTACCGTTGGTATTGAATATGTTAAAAGAGAAGACCCTTCCGTGACCATCTGGTGCGGCGATATAGATGATGAGCTGACGGCAAAAGGATTTATCGTTCCGGGTCTTGGCGACGCAGGAGACCTTGCATTTGGAACAAAAATTCAGGCATAAGCAGCTATAAGATATATTTAGAAGTCTTAAATATTTTATTGTATTTTGTACGTCCGCCCAACTACATGAAGAAGAAACTAATCTGTGCAATGAGTTTTTGCCTGTTTTCAGGAATCGTCGCCCTGGCGCAGGATCCTAATTTCTCGCAATTCTTTGCTTCACCTTTAACACTGAATCCTGCCTTAACAGGCAAATTCGATGGGGTGTATCGCGTTGCCGGTAACTACCGAAACCAATGGCCCACTATTAATAACGCTTTTACCACGTATACCGCTTCCTTCGATGCAGGCATTATGAAAAACCGCATTCCAGAGTATGACCAGTTTGGAATCGGTGTTTTGGGCTTTGCCGACGATGCGGGCAATGGAGTGTTGAAGAATAATGCGATGGCAATTTCCCTGGCCTACCATAAGGCACTGGACGAAAATGGCTACCATCAGTTAGGCGTTGGTTTCCAGGGCGCCTATGTCGGCAAAAGATTAGATGTCACTAAGGTTACCTTTGAGGATCAATTAACTCCCAGCGGCTTTACCGGCGCAACCAGTGAAATATTTCCAGGCCAGCGGGTAAGTGTGTCCTATTTCGATATGAATGCGGGAATATTATATAATGGTTCTACCAACGGCAACAATAATTTTTATCTCGGCGCCTCCATGTATCATATTAACAGGCCAAAAGAAAGTTTCCAGGGCGATCAGTTTTTCAGTCTAAGTGGAAGAGTAACCCTGCAGGCTGGTGGCAAAATACCAGCTGGTCAGTACAATTATTTTCATTTCAGCGCCAACTATAGCCGCCAGGCAAATGCCACTAATACAGTTATCGGCGGCGCCTACGCATTAAATGTAAATTCGGACGAAAATAATCCTACCAACGTTTATTTAGGTAGCTGGTATCGGTTGGGTGATGCTATTATTCCTTATGTCGGTCTTGAGTTTGGCGAATTTCATATCGGGGCCACCTACGATGTAAACATATCAAGCCTTAAACCAGGGTCTAACATGAGAGGAGGCGCAGAAATCTCCCTTATCTATATTAAAAAACCAGTTGACCCGAATGCTAAAAAATTAAATTGTCCTAAATTCTGATTGCTTGCTACTTAAAAAAAAGCGTCTCAACCGGGGCGCTTTTTCTATGGAATGATAGTTAAACGGATAAAGCTAATTGTATGTTGAAGAAAATCCATTTTTTGTTGCCGTTCATCATCATTTCTGCTATCGCGCACGCCCAGGAAATTGGGTATACTACTACCGATATTGGTGGTGAAGTACAATGGTATTCTGCCGGCGGCTATACGGCCGGGTTACATCTTGCTTTTAATGGTGCGGTGCATAGCGGCTTCCAGCTACGTGCGGGCTATAATAAAGTGGACCGCAAGGATTGGGGTATACATGCCGATGAAACTGGAGGTGGCGCGGGTGGTGGAATTGGCTACCGGTATTATTTTCCTTTTCGCCCACACCAGTTTTTCCTGGGCGTTCGTTCCGATATATGGAGGTTAAAAATTGACTGGAAGGATCCTTTAAGTTCAGGCACTACCAAAACATGGACTCTTCATCCGGCAGCTGAAGCTGGCTACATGTTTCTTATCAATGACATGGCATTTATTACTCCTGCAATTTCCGCAGGATATATTTCCAACCTGGCAACCGATGGTGCCGATGTCGGCGAAGGTTTTACATTTTCTGCAGGTATCAGCGTGGGTGTTAAATTTTAACTTTCAATCCTTTGCTATGTAGTTAATAATACATGAATTTTAGACCACTATCAGTCATTCTTTATGTATTTTGTGGTTTAACGGGATTTCATTGCATTCATGAAAAAAATATTCACCAACCTTACATTCTGGGTTCTTGTTGCCATCACCGCCGGCATTCTTGTTGGACATTTTATTCCGGAATTTGCATTGCACCCGCTGTTTAAATCTCCGTTTAAACAACGGGTGCTTGGACAGGAATTATTAGTCGGCGCTACCTTAAGCGAATTTCTTTCCGGTATTTTTATAAGCATTGTTAAGTTATTTATCAATCCCATTATTTTTCTGACTATTACCCTGGGTATTGTCAACATGGGAGATTTGAAAAAAGTAGGCCGGGTTGGTGCCAAGTCTTTACTTTATTTTGAAGTCGTTACCAGTTTTGCATTGCTTATTGGCGTTGTTGTAGCATTAATCATACAACCGGGCAGCGGCGTTAACACGGCAGCGGTAAAAGCCGGTGATATTTCTAAGTATACACAAAGCAGTAAAGCATTCAACGCGTGGCATTTTTTCCTGGAAAATTCAACATTGCAGGTTTTACTGATCGCTTTATTATTGGGTATAGTGCTCGGTAATTATGAACGCCGGGGGAAAATCGTTTCATTTTTAAAGGTAATATCAACGTATATATTCAAAGCACTCCATAAAATAATGTTGCTGGCGCCCATTGGCGCATTTGGCGGCATGGCTTTTACCATCAGTAAGTTCGGCATTAAAACATTATTACCGCTTGCAAAATTGATGGGAACGGTTTATGTTACCATGGCCATTTTTATTTTCGTCGTACTATGGTTTGTCCTTCGTTTTTACAAAATCAGTATTTTAAAATTTTTACGCTATATCCGGGAAGAGTTATTGGTTGTTCTCGGCACTTCGTCCTCAGAAGCCGCATTGCCTTCGCTCATGGAAAAACTGGAAAGAATGGGTTGTTCAAAACCCGTTGTGGGTTTAGTGGTACCAACGGGTTATTCGTTCAACCTGGATGGCACTACGATTTATCTATCCATGTGTATGATTTTCCTGGCGCAGGTCTTTGATGTGCACTTAAGCTTTGGGCAAATTGCAAGCATCATTGGTATTTTGATGCTGACATCCAAAGGTGCCGCGGGAGTAACAGGCAGCGGCTTTGTTGTATTAGCTTCTACACTTACCGCTATTAAGGTAATACCCGTAGAAGGATTAACCTTGTTACTGGGAGTTGACCGATTTATGTCAGAAGCGAGGGCCATTACAAATTTTATCGGCAATGGCGTAGCTACCATATGGATAGCCAACAATGAAAACGAATTTGACAGGAACAAAATGGAAATCGCATTCGGCCAGGTTGATAGGACAGGTAACATTTTGGCAGATAATGCTGCATGAATAGTGAGTAATCAGCGGTGAATTTGCTGTTTTTTTTCGCTTCTTAATACTACTTCTTCCCACTTACATAAGGACTATCCTTCACATAAAACCGGTACGGCAACTTGGCATCCCGCCCGGCATAATCAACACCAATACGTGGCGAAGCGATGATTTCATTTTTTCCGTATTTTTTTCCAACATCAGCTATATAAAGTTGATCATTAGAAAGAAAAATACCATTATGTTTTGTAAAAATTCCCAAGGCCTTTGATACGTTGCCGGGTCCGCGGGTAAGGGTATAATCTGGTTTTTTCTTACCCGTGCGCAACAACATTTCCCCAATCCCTTCTATTGGCTCTACCGCCCGGATTAAGATAGCATGGGGAACATCCTGCAGATTAGTGACAACGTTAAACAAATGATGGATGCCATAACAGAGATACACATAGGAAAACCCTCCGTTGGCATACATTATTTCATTACGTAGCGTCCTTCTGCCTCCAGCCGCGTGTGAGGCTTTATCGATAATGCCGTTGTATGCCTCGCACTCTACGATCCGGCCGGAAGTAATGATGCCTTCCCAATTAGTGACAAGAATTTTACCTAATAATTCCTTTGCTATACGCAAAACATCCTTTCGCTGGTAAAAGCCGGCTGGCAGAATTTTCATAATCTTGCTGAATCTGGTTCCATTTAATTCCTGATCATTATATTTACCCATTCAAATTTATGCCTTGCTGAAGGAAATCGTAATAGCAATTCAATCCTATACTGAAGCCCACCGGTTCATTATAAAAAATAAACTGTGGAAATGGATTATTATTCCAGGGCTTGTTTACTCCATCCTGTTTGTGGTAAGCATGTATTTTTTTGGTAAATCGGCCACGGCGGTTATTGAATATCTTACTCATACCACGGGCCTCGATGGCTGGATTCAAAAATTCAGAAATGGGTTCCTGGGTTTTCTTTTTGCTTTCGCGGGCATTGTACTCTGGCTTATTTTAATTCTCCTTTATTTTTCCCTTTTTAAATACATCTGGCTAATTGTGGGTTCACCCATTTTTTCTTACCTGAGTGAAAAAACACAATCTATTATCGAGGAAAAGGAATTTACAACGGATTTTAGACAATTGCTTAAAGACGCCGTGCGGGGCACCCGGCTGTCGTTGAGAAATATGCTCTGGCAAACGGTATATAGTATTTCCTTGTTGCTGCTTTCCTTATTTCCGGTAATAGGCTGGGTTACACCGCTTATTGCTTTAGCTGTCGAATGTTATTATTATGGTTTCTCGATGATGGACTACAGTTGCGAAAGGCAAAAGCTTTCAGCATCTCAAAGTGTAGAATTTATTACAAAACATAAGGGGCTTGCTATTGGCAATGGACTGGTATTTTACCTGATGCATGTTGCTATCCTGGTTGGTTGGGTACTCGCCCCTGCTTATGCTGTTATAGCGGCCACGCTTAGTCTTTATAAAGTGAAGGATTGAAACAAGCAATAGCGGAGTGACGATGGCGGATTTCCGGACGACGGGAGTTATTTAAACGATTTCTGAATGTTAAAAGTGCGAATTAAGGTCCGCCAAACCGAAATCTGACCTGATAGCAATCGGGTTCAAATGTTGAAATCAGAATGCAAAACACAAGTAAAGTATATCTCATCCCCTGTTTCATTGACGAAGCAGCCATCCATACCATTCCACCTTATATCGTCGATGCGGTAAAAGATTGCCAGTCATTTTTTGTAGAAAATGAACGAACTGCCAGGCGTTATGTGAAACAACTTTGGAAAGCCTGCTTGCCGGGACAGGAAATAGTAATTGACAATTACGAATGGTTCACCATTCATAAGGCTGAGAGAGAAGTACAACATACTTTTCAGCAAAAATTAAAAGAAGGAAAGAATATCGGCATTATCAGCGAAGCCGGTTGCCCCGGTGTAGCGGATCCCGGGCAGTTGTTGGTGAAAACCGCACAGGAAATGGGCGCTGAACTAAAACCTTTGGTCGGTCCAAGTTCCATTTTACTGGCATTAATGGCAAGCGGCATGAATGGACAGCAGTTTCAATTTACCGGTTACCTGCCTATCGATAACCAGGAACGTGTTAAAGCTGCTAAAGAACTGGAAGCTGAATCGAAAAAAAAGAACTGTACCCAGCTATTTATTGAAACTCCTTACCGCAATAACCAACTGATTGAGACATTACTCAAAACCTGCAGCCCCACTACCCGTTTGTGCATCGCAGTAGATATCACCGGCGAAAAAGAATGGATTAAAACAAAAACCATGGCTGAATGGGCAAAAAATAAACCGGATATTCATAAACGCCCGGCTATATTTTTAATGCTTGCTTAGTATTTATGGAAGAGGGTTGGCGCTATCTGCGACCCGGTGAATGGAAATAATACTGTCAACAATATATTTACTCATTCCCCGCCAGGGCGGAGCACCAAGATATTCTTTATAATGCAACTCAAGCATGGCGCCGCTGTTTGACATCAACATAGTTGCCACTTTTTCATCTACCACTGAAAAATCAAACTCGTTCGACTGGATGCTCCCCTGAATATTCGATTTATACCCGGTTTGTATAATTCTGCCTTCATAGGTCTTAAAAAGATACCCTTTTTTTACAATAAAATTCAACTGCCCAGCTTTGGTGCCCTCTCCAAAAACAAAATAATATTTCCAGAAAAAATACCCGGCTCCTATCACTATTATTACGATAATAAATATGCGGAAGAACCGTTTTATGCCGGAAATTTGTTTTATTTTTTTCATTTTTATATCTTCCAGGGTTCCCGGTTTATAACAAAAAATTTAATAAACAGTATAAATTATTCTATACATTTGTACGGCAAATTAAGAAACAGTTTCAAAGTTGAACAATATTTTGACACATACAAAACAAATTGCATTCCATGCACCTAACACGGGTGGTGTATATGCGGTTGGTTATGATACCTTTACTTTTTCACGTCCACGACGCCGCCCTGTATTCTGACAGGTCAAACCCTTCACCCTGGTCCCTGTCAGTGAAACAATCCCCAGAAATAAAATTCAAGGACTGGTGGTCCAATTAAACTATAATTTTTTGGAAAAGTGGATAATCAACAAATCATTATAAGAGTCGCAAAGCCGGAAGATAAAGTTTACGCTAAAACAATTACCGATGAAATGGAATCTTCGGCCATGGCCCGCGGAACCGGTATTGCAAAACGCAGCCCCGAATACATCGAAAAGAAAATAGAGGAAGGTAAAACGGTTATTGCCGTTACCCATGATGGCACCTGGGTCGGCTTTTGCTACATCGAGACCTGGAGCCACGGTGAATACGTTGCCAATTCGGGATTGATTGTTTCTCCGGCTTTTAGAAAAAGCGGCGTTGCAAAATCAATCAAAAAAAGAATTTTTGAACTGAGCCGGGAAATGTATCCTGAAGCCAAATTATTCGGCTTGACAACCGGGCTGGCTGTAATGAAGATTAATAGCGAACTGGGTTATGAACCAGTTACCTATTCCGAGCTGACACAGGACGAAACCTTCTGGGCGGGTTGTAAGAGCTGTGTGAACTATGAAATACTGGTGAGCAAGGAACGGAAGAATTGCATGTGTACTGCGATGTTATACGATCCTAAGGATCATTACAAACCTGAAGAGACGAAAGAATATTTTGAAGAAAATAAAAAGGGATTTGAACGATTGCTAAAGTTCAAACAATGGAAATTCCTGCGGCCTTTTATGAAAAAAGACAAAGAAAACAAGAATGACGAAAAAGGTCCGGCCAGGCTCAAATCGATCTTCCATCATTTCTTCAATTTTTAAAAATCATCAGTGGCATGGCAAAGAAAATTGTACTGGGATTCAGCGGTGGCCTTGATACCTCTTATTGTGTAAAATATTTAGGCGAAGAAAAAGGCTATGAAATTCACAGTATCATCGTAAATACGGGCGGTTTTACTGAAGAAGAGTTGAAGCAAATAGAAGCTCACGCTTACAACCTGGGCGTAAAAACCCATACTGCCATAGATGCGGTCAAAGGTTATTATGACCGCATTATCAAAT
Source organism: Chitinophagaceae bacterium (assembly GCA_025963615.1). Taxonomy (GTDB): domain Bacteria; phylum Bacteroidota; class Bacteroidia; order Chitinophagales; family Chitinophagaceae; genus JAFDYH01. The sequence goes on from JAOQAL010000192.1 coordinate 10,384, forward strand.
ACCTTGTTTTTGGAAATGTTTTAAAAAACAATACATATCCGCTCAGTGTAAGCGCGGAAAGACTTAGCCAGGCGCTGCATATTGCAGAACATGTAAAGAAACTGAATGCAGATGCTGTAGCCCATGGCAGTACCGGTGCAGGTAATGAC
>JAOQAL010000220.1 GCA_025963615.1 Chitinophagaceae bacterium
CTTTACACCTGAAGTTGTTTTTATTCTCGATAAATAAACTCCTGGTCGCAGTTCAAGGCCATTTATTTTCCATGAAATTTTCTCGCCTTTCGAAACATTCCCCTTAAAGTTCTCTTCAACTGATATTCCCTGAAAGTTAAAAAGTTCGATCTGAAGAGGGCCATCTTCCTTACTTACATATTCTATAGTAAGCTCGGATGAAAAAGGATTGGGATAGGCTGAAAAACCTTCAATTTCAGTAACACTGATCAACTCAGGGGATACAGGTGCTTTTTGACGATTTGCTCCATATTTGGAATAGAATTTGAAATCAACAGTAAGCCCTTCTCCCTCTGATCCACCACCATTTGCTAAAGGATAGGGTGATGCCATAAGTCGATAAGCGGTTGATAAATCATAACCCCAGTTTTTGTAATCCCCATTATTATCACCCCCTATCGAGTAAGGTTTGCTATTTTCAGTAGTATATTTGCTATTTTTAGTAGTATAAATGTAGTTATTCAGGCTAAAAATCACACTTCCGGTTGCGCCAGTAGTATTTGCACGAATGTTTAAATTTTTCGAAGGCAGCTCGTTTAGGTAATAAGTATCATTATCTTCAATGGTATAGATGTCTTTATTATTATCTGCATTTATCAAAGTAAAGTGTGTAATTGCGGGTTTTGTCAGAAGTGTGTTTTTTATTTTTGCCAAAAAGACATCATTTTCCCCTGCACTTTCCAGATAAAATTGATTGATATTGAGATCTGACTGGAAATGCCCCGCCATATATAGGTTGTTGTTTTCATCAATAGTTAAATTATTGCAGGCTACAAATTCAGGGGAAGTGTCTTTTATAGAACTGCCGGCCACTTTTGAAGCCCATTGGAACTCACCAATATTGTTGTATTTGACAAGGAAACCACTTAGACTGTTACCATAAATCGTTTTATTGCCAAATCTTGCCTGATCTATAAAATGGCCGAGCACATACACATTACCTGATGCATCGGTTACTACTCCGTTGCCCTCTGATTCCTCGTGATATTGAGTACCATCATAATTTGAATACACATCAAAGACCCAGGTGCCATTTTTACTGAACTTTGATAAGACCATTTGCTCATGACCCGGGGATCCAAAGTTGATAACGCCAGTTATAAAAACATTGCCGGCCGCATCAGTGGTCATGTCCTTTATAGCATGCTGTCTTTCATCAATAAAGAAGCCGGTGATCCACTGTGAAGCTCCTGTGCTACTAAGTTTAACTAAAAATGCATGAAACCTATTCGATCCTTCTCCAAGATAGGTATGTGAATCGAATTTTATGGTGTCAGCTTCAGAATAACCAAAGGCATACACATTTCCCAGGTTGTCTGTTTTTAAATGATGTGTAAGAGATTGTGAATCCTTATTTTCATCAGGGAAACGCGAATAAGTTTCTCCCTTTACCCATTGTACATCTCCGGTTGAGTTTAACCTTGCAATAAATGCAGATTGATATGTAGCGGTTGATTTGGTAAATGAACCAAATTTTGCGGAACCAGCATAAGCTCCGGTAATGTAGATGTTTCCTGCTGCATCTGCTGAAATATCCATACCTGTGTCTCTTTCTGGTCCTCCGTAACTTTTAGCCCATAACAAAACTCCGCTTGAAGAATATTTTAGAGCGAGCACATCTCTGCCTCCGGCAGAGGTTAATTTAATATTGCCTATCTGGATCGTTCCTGTGAAACTACTTATGAAGTAAACGTTTCCTGCCTTGTCCGAACTGATTGAACCATTGGTAATGGCTCCCAGGTTCCTCGCCCATAGTTTACTTCCTGTAGAACTGTATTTGTCCAGCCAAAGGGTTTGGGCTAATACCAAAAGATAGTTATCTCCTCCCCCGGTAGCGGCCATTCCCCCTGAGGAAAAATTTAAAGTGCCTTCGTTGGATATCCCTCTAAAGCTTTTGGCCCATTCAATATTTTGTGAGAAAACGGTTCCTGTACTTAGCACGAGGAACCCTAAATAAAGTAATTTTTTTTTCATACGCTTCTACCAACAGGTTTTAAGTTGCTTTAAAATTAATGCAATAAGGGGTAGGGCAGTTAGTGGATTTATACATTTATTATAGGGGAAGCATAGCCGATGCTTCTCCTACTGTTTGAAGTCTTCCAAAGGATGGCTCTAAATCTGGCGCAAGCGTCCGCTTGTGCCTTTTGTTAGGTGTAGTCTTTATTTATTAGATCAGATTTATGATAAATATCATCCCAGGTCCGTGGCACCCTGGCGGAAGATTTTTAAGGTTTATATTATTGTTGTCCTGTTGTTACCAGCATACCCTTCTGTCTTTCGTTGTCGTGTCTGTCCGCTCGAAATTATTTACCCACCTATCGTTGTTCATGAATTGCGTTTTGTTCCATAGTGAAGGGCAATTACTCCGCGAGAAAATGTTTTCGTTTCTATAAGTTTCAGTTTAGTCGTTTCAGTAACATCTTTAAATAGCGGCATTCCTTTTCCAAGCAATACGGGATTAACAAATAACCAAAACTCATCAATTAGTCCGTGACTCATTAATGAATGAGAAGCGGACGGGCTTCCAAAAATTAAAATATTTTTTCCGTCTTGCTTTTTTATTTTATTGATGTTGTCTGCAAGTTGGTCGCTAATAACTATAGTGTTTTCAAGTCCTTTTTCGCTGATTGTCTTTGATAAAACGATTTTTGAAACTTTCTTATACCAGGCCGAATGTTCTTTGTCGTGTTTGGATGCGTTTGGTTGTTCAGCAGCAGTTGGCCAATAACTTTGCATCATTTCATAAGTTACCCGTCCATAAAGTGCAGTGTCGGCTTTGTCTGTCACAGTAGCAACAAAGTCAAATATCTCTTCGTCTACATGTATCCAGTTCATTTCTCCCTTAAGTCCGGCAACAAAGCCGTCAAGTGAAGTGTGCATGAAAAAAATTAAATTTCTCATTTTGTTATTTGCTTAAATGTTTATGCTATTTGTTAGCTCGTTTTATTGTCGGTCGCTTAATGTCCGCACTTTCGTTATAGGGGGCTGCTTATTTTTGTTTAAGTGGTTCAGCAATTCCGATTAAAATCCCTTCGGGTCCACGGATGTAACAAAGTCTATAAGAGTCCTGGTATTGAACTACTTCTTCTACAAGTTGTGCGCCATGTTTATAAAGTCTATCGAGTGTATCGTCTATGTCAGCAACCGCAAACATAACGCGCAAATAACCTAAGGCATTTACCGGAGCGTTACGATGATCTTCAATTACTTTCGGATTAATAAATCTCGATAGCTCCAGTCGGCTGTTTCCGTCTGGTGTAACCATCATGGCAATTTCTACGGATTGATTACCAAGTCCCGTTACACGACCAGCCCATTCGCCTTCAAGCATTGCTCTTCCTTCTAAC
>JAOQAL010000247.1 GCA_025963615.1 Chitinophagaceae bacterium
TTTCCGGTATGCCGCAGAGGCCAAACCCACCCAGCATGATGACTGAACCATCCGGAATATCCTGGATAGCATCATCCGCACTATTTACTATTTTATTCATAGCAGGCGAAATTTGATATTAAAAGTAGGAAACTTAAAGATTGAAAAACTACGAAGCATTACCGGGTCTCAGAAAGCTTGAATTTTTTATGCGCGGAATCAGGGATCATGGGTTTTCGATGAACATCCTGCAGGATGGTGCTTTTCTTGTTCTCCAGTGAATCAAGTACCACTTTAAGCAAATCCGGGTGACCGTTATAAAAAATAAGGCTTTTTTTAAATTGCTCCCTGTTCGTTTGATGCATGCGAAATACTTCCTCATAAAGCCTGGTGCTTTCATCTTTCTTATTATGTAACGAATCATTCCTGACATAGATCAGTACAAACTCATCGGTTCGCAGCAGGTCCCATAACACCGCCTGCATTGTTGGCTGTGATAGGATATCCTGTGGAATTTTCTGTTTGGAAGTACAGGATATCACGATCAATACGAGGAGAGAAATAAAAAATGCTTTCATCATAAACCTTTATAAACTGCCGCATTGGTAACATCCAATTTCATCAACATGTCCCTGACACGGCTCTTTAACCCGGGATCGGCTTTGCTGAAAACTTTTACCAATTCATTCGACTTGCCCTGGAAAAAAAATTGCATCAACATGGAGTTAGGGTTTTCTACATTCAATGTGTTTAGATAATTGAGGCAATTCATAATACTATTGCGGCCGGCATCCTCATTTTCATAAAAAACATCCAGGCCACCACGGTAATAAGCATAAATGGCATCATGAACGAGTGCAAAGCGGCTATTGTTAAGGTTCTCGGAGAGATAATACCGGTTACGGATGCCATCAAAGGGCTTCCACCCGGATATATCCCTGCCTTCCGGCGCATTGGTTACAATAGTCCAGGCTTTTTCAAAAAACGGATCCCCGCCACGGAGCGCAAAAGAGTCGTAATCGAATCCGAGGATCATATAGATATAATATGCCAGGACCGCAGTAAGATTGGAAGCTACCGGATCGTTTCCCTGCACCCTGTTTTCGTTAAACTCAACCGGCTGAAATTCCACGTAGCGAAACGTAACATTATCGTCCTGAAAATTAACGATGGGCGATGCATAGGATGAATTGTATACCGGTCTTGCGGCCTGTATAGTCAAGGTGGCCTGGTAGGTATTATCGCCCAGCTCCTTCATGAGCGTTAAAAGAAAACTACATTGAATTTTTTCATTGGTCTGAAAATTATCATTGGACCATTTACGGTTATTGAGGAAATTGGAAAGCGCACCCTGCAGCGTTTGAAAAATCTTTTTGTCGATCTGGGAACTCACTTTGCTGGCCACCACGGAGATGCGTGCCTGCAATTCCTGCGCTGTGGACGGAACCGATAGAAAAAGCACCCAACCGACGATGAAAAAAAATTTACGCATAGTGCAAGCTGATTATGGTATCGAGAATATCGTTGGCCACCGCCTCTTTAGATTTGGTTTCAAAATAAAACTCTTCCCCAGCTTTGGCGAAGATGGAGATCTTATTGGTATCGTAGCCGAAAGCTGCCCCTTTATCTTTTAATGAATTCATCACAATCATATCGAGGTTCTTTTTCCTGAGTTTGGTGAGCGCATATTCTTTCTCGTTATTCGTTTCCAATGCAAAACCTATTAACACCTGGCCGGATCTTTTCTGCTGTCCCAACTCCTGCAGAATATCTTTTGTCTTCATCAGCTCCAGTGAAAATCTTTCTTCTGTCTTTTTTATTTTTTCATTTGCCCGGGTCACTGGTTTGTAATCGGCTATGGCGGCTGTCATAATGCCAAGATCTGAATGCTCAAAACCAGTCATACAGGCTTTATACATTTCATCGGCTGTCTCCACCCTGATAAGATGGATGCCATCCGCTGTAAAATCGAGTTGCGTTGGTCCCATCACCAGGGTAACCGCTGCCCCCCGACGCTGCAACTCCTTCGCGATGGCCAAACCCATCTTTCCAGAGGAACGATTACCTATGAAACGAACCGGGTCAATGGGTTCGTATGTGGGCCCTGCGGATACAAAGGCTTTTTTACCCGTTAGCGGGGTTGGTAAAAAAAAAATCCCTGTAATAAATTCAATAATTTTTTCCGGCTCGGCCATTCTGCCATCGCCATAGAGGCCACTGGCTAGTTCGCCTTTTTCAACAGGAATTATTTTAACGCCAAATGATTCAATTTTCCGGAGATTCTCCCGGGTAGCAGGATGATGCCACATATCCTCGTCCATGGCCGGAGCCGTGATAACTGGACAGGTTGCAGATAGATAAGTGGCCAGCAGCAGGTTATCACAAAGACCATTCGCCATTTTTCCCAGGGTATTGCAACCCAGGGGCGCTATGATCATAAGATCTGCCCACCGGCCCAGCATGACATGATTGGCCCAGGATTCCTGGTCAAACAAATCAGTTAATACCGGGTTTTTAGAAAGGGTGGAAAGTGTGAGTGTGGATACAAAATCCCTGGAGGCCGGCGTCATAATAACTTTTACTTCCGCCCCGGCCTTTATAAGCAAGCGGACCAGCAGGATGGCTTTGTAGGCTGCGATACTGCCGGTAATACCCAGTAATATTTTTTTTCCTTTCAGCATAAATTGGCAACAGCAAGATAGTATTAAGTTCTAAAAAGAAAAAGCGACCCTTGTGAAATCAGGATCGCTAACTATTTAAAACTAAATTATGCAGTTAAATTAACTAAACAACTCATCTTCACCTTTCCTGAAGTAAACTTTGTCCTCCATAAACTCCTGGGTAGCGAGTAATGCCGGGTTGGGCATGCGTTCATAAGCTTTCGAAATTTCGATCTGCTCTTTATTTTCATGAATTTCTTCCAGGCTGTCTGTATGACTCGCAAACTCATCAAGCTTATTGTGCAATTCTTCTTTGATGGAAATATTTATCTGGTTGGCTCTTTTAGCTACAATCGCAATAGACTCGTATAGATTCCCTGTTTTCTGCTTGATGTCAGCCAGATTACGGGTTTCAACGGTATTATTGGTACCGGAGCTAAGTTGACGTCTTAGTCTGCTCATTTGTTAGATTTTTAATATTAGTATGCGTTAAATTTAAATAGCGTTCTAATTCTTTTGCAAACGGGCTGTCTGGATACCGGTCAATAAAATCATTGCACTGGGTTATGACCTGTTCAAAGCGTTCTACCTGTTTTGATTCGATACTCAGTTCATCGGCGAAGCGGTAATTCGATTTAATGATCATAAAATTATACTCATCGGCCCGGTGTGATTCAGGATATGCATTTAACAAACTGGCAAATGCGACGCCGGCCGCCCTGAACTGTCCGATATCATAATATAACTGCGCATTCATGTAGTCCTTTTTTTCCAGCTTGCCGCGGCAGATATCAATGATGTCGGATGCTTCTTTGATTCTTGTTGATCCGGGATGGGTATTGATAAAGATCTGCATCATCCCCATGGACTTAATCGTGTTCGTTTGATCCAGCTGCGACTTCGGCGATTGTTTATAAAAACAATAAGCGCGCATATAATCTATTTCTTCGGACCGGGTACTATTCGGAAAAATTTCAAGGAATGTTTTATAAAGATTTTCCGCATTGGTATAATCTTCCTGGTAATAGGCACAATAAGCGTATTTATAATAGATATCTTCAAACTCTTTCCCGGTCTTAAAGAACGGCATAATATCTTCAAAAAGCTGCTGTGCGTAAGTATATTTCTTCTTTACATAATACTGCTCAGCCATCCGGAGCTTATAATTAGGGTCAGGGTTCTTTAATACCTTATTAATGCCGTGACAGCTATTAAGTAGAATCAAAATTGATAAAAACAAGAGTATCCGCATAAGGGCCTGCAAATTTAGCGCATTGCAACAAAACTTCTGTAAAAAAGATGCCGGGCCAAATTGTTTGCGTTAAGATTTTGATAAAGACGGTCTTATGAAAGGCCCCAGGGCCCCATCCTAAATCCTTCCCCGAAGGGAAAGGACTTGTGGGCATTAGCCCCATCCTAAATCCTTCCCCGAGGGGAAAGGACTTGGGAACATTGGCTTTGGATTTATTATCTGACGAGAATTCCATCTATTGATCTAAAAAGACTTTAATCTCTCTCTCTCTCTTTGCGTTCTTTGCTTCTTTGCGCCCTTCGCGTGAAATATTGGCAACAAAAAAAGCCTCCCATCTGGGAGGCTTTTCTTCTTATCAGCAAAAAGTAAGCTTATTTATTTTTTCTAAGATTAGGATGCGGTGCAGGAACTGTATTAGGACCTTCTTCTCCTTCACCAGCAGCACGCAGGTCAACTGTATTGCAATCACCACCATCCTGGCCGTATTGGAAGATAAAGCGATCAGCGCTTAACCCTTCTTTTTCTACCAGGTAATTAATAACTGCATTTACACGATCCCAGCTAAGTTGTTGTTCTCTCTTATTAGAAGAGCAATAACCAACAACCACTACTTTACATTCAGGGCTATTGCGTAAGCGTGAACCCGTACTTGCAAGCAATGCTTTCGCATCATCGCTTATTTTAATAGCACCTTGTTTAAATGTTACACTTGGTAACGCTCCAAGACTGATAGCGCAATCACTACCTCTCTTAATAAGACCTTCAAAGCAAGTTG
>JAOQAL010000252.1 GCA_025963615.1 Chitinophagaceae bacterium
AGAAAATAATAGTTAAAGCCCCGGCCACCGTGGCGAATCTTGTTTGTGGCTTTGACATTCTCGGCCTCGCGTTGAACGAGCCAGAAGATATGATGGAAGTCACGCTAAGTGACAGGCCAGGTATCCGGATAAGTCATACCGATGGATATGACCTTCCTGTTGAGCCTGAAAAGAATGTGGCAGGCGCTGCGCTGCTTGCATTTTTAGAGGAAGCGAGGCAGGGAATAGGCTTTGATGTTTCGATCAACAAATGTATAAAGCCAGGTAGTGGATTGGGGTCTAGCGCAGCTAGTTCAGCCGGTGCTGTAGTAGCAGCCAATCACCTGACAGGAAATTTATTTACAAAACAGGATCTTGTTCGTTTTGCGATGAATGGAGAAAAAGTAGCCAGTGGTGTAAAACATGCAGATAATATCGCTCCTTGTATCTATGGAGGAATTACTCTAATACGATCTATTTTCCCATTGGATATTATTCCTTTAAGCGGCCCTCCCTTGTTTGTAACAGTAGTGCATCCCCAGATTGAAGTGCGAACCTCTGATGCCAGGCAAATACTTCGTAAAGATGTTCGGTTGAAAGATGCCATAAAGCAGTGGGGCAATATTGCCGGGCTGGTGACTGGTTTTTTAAAGCAGGATTATGACCTTATCGGACGTTCGCTTGAAGATGTGATTATTGAACCGGTTCGCAGCATATTAATTCCGGGTTTTGGAGAAGTAAAGGCGAAAAGCAAAGAAGCCGGTGCCCTGGGTGGTGGCATTTCCGGTTCCGGGCCCTCCATTTTTATGCTGAGTAAAGAACAACAGACTGCGGAAAGGGTGGAAAAATTGATGCAGGATGTGTATCAAAAAGTGGGGGTTGATTTTAAAACGTACGTAACTACGATTAATTATGAAGGTGTCCGGGTGACGGGCCATTAAAATTTTCATACAGATTTATTTTTCATGAGATATTATAGCCTGAACAAACAATCTCCGTTAGCAGATTTTAAAGAAGCGACCATCAAAGGTCAGGCTCCGGACAAGGGCTTGTATTTTCCCGAACGCATCCCTGCGATTGAACCTTCTTTTTTTAAAAACATAGGAAATATCGCGGATGATGACATTGCGTTCAGGGTGATCCGTCCTTATACAGAAGGTTCTGTAACGGATGATGAACTGCATCGAATAGTAACGGAAACAATAAATTTTCCCATTCCGCTGGTGCAGGTCACTGACACGATTCATTCTCTTGAACTATATCATGGACCTACACTCGCTTTTAAAGATATTGGCGCAAGGTTTATGAGCCGCTGTCTCGGCCTTTTTTCGAAAGAAAGAAGTGAGAAAGTAATCGTATTGGTAGCCACCTCCGGGGATACCGGCGGAGCCGTAGCCAACGGGTTTTATGGAGTAGAGGGAGTAGAGGTAGTAATATTATACCCGTCCGGTAAAGTAAGCCCGGTGCAGGAAAAGCAATTAACTACTTTGGGGAAAAATATACACGCTTTAGAAATAGAAGGGAGTTTTGATGATTGCCAGAAGCTGGTAAAACAAGCTTTTGCTGATAGCGCGCTTACTAAAAAACTGTTTTTGACTTCTGCTAATTCTATTAATGTTGCGCGCTGGCTGCCGCAACAGTTTTATTATTTTTTTGCTTATAAGCAATGGAAGCAAAAGGAACAAGCGCCTGTTATCTGTGTGCCCAGTGGTAATTTTGGAAATATCTGCGCGGGTATGTTGGCTCATATATCCGGTTTGCCGGTAAGCCACTTCATTGCCGCGTGTAATGCAAATGACGTCGTTCCTGGATTTTTGCAATCTCAGACTTATTTGCCAAAGAAGGCTGTTGCTACTATTTCCAATGCCATGGATGTTGGTGACCCGAGCAATTTTGTGAGAATACTGGAATTGTTTGATCATGAATTTATCAAACTAAAGAGTACTCTGGATAGTTATAGCATTTCTGATGCGGATACAAAAGTAACGATCAGGAATGTATATCAATCCTTCAACTATCTTCTTGACCCTCACGGGGCCGTTGGCTATTGTGCTTTGGAAAAATATCTAAGGCAGCATCCTGGCCTGCACGGAATTTTTCTTGAGACAGCACATCCCGTTAAGTTTTATGATGTCGTCGAGCCTGTTATTGGTTCAAAAATTCCTGTACCAGAATCTATTAAAGACATTCTTTTGAAGCCAATGAAGCGGTCCAAAATGGGAAATAGATATGAGGAAATTTACAATTATTTAATGGGAATTTAATGCCAACTAAAATTCTCCTTTTGCCGCGGGGCGATGTTGGCAACTTGTTGATAACATATACTTTAAATGACCGGCGGATTTGAAATAACTCGACTGCGTGGCATATTTTTGTTACAGGATTCTATAACAGTTTGGTTTTTCCTGAAAATACTTTATATTTGTTCACTATTCTAAGGTTGCTAGACCTTTCTGATAAACACCCCCCTGATTTTTAGCATTTATTGCTTTCAGCAACATTATTTTACTAATATCCTCGCTGAAATACTATATCCGGAAAATTTGTCTTTAACTGATTGTAGTACTAATATCGAATAAAGGTTACGTTTGATTGGTTAAATTATTGCTGTTTTAGACTGAATTGATACTTTATGAATAAAAACTTTTCCCGCTTACTTCTGATTTCAGGTCTTTTGCCTTTTCTTATGAGTTGTGTAA
>JAOQAL010000282.1 GCA_025963615.1 Chitinophagaceae bacterium
GTTGCAGGGCGCGGATAATCTCTCACCCGCATATACCGATGCCAAGGCGATATACAAAGATATTGCTGATGAGCTGGATAAGGCGATCGCTACTATTGCAATAGGGCAGGCTGCCATTGGTGTAACAGAACTCGCTGGTACCGATGTGATGTTTAAAGGTGATATGACACGTTGGAAGCAATTTGCCAATACACTGAAACTAAGAATCCTCCTCCGCGGAAATGGCAAGGTTACTTTTTCAAATTCTACTTTTGATGCGGCTGGTTTTCTTACCGAAGATGCCTTGATTAATCCAGGATATATAAGAGATAATGGACGACAGAATCCCAAATGGGAATCATGGGGATTTGGATACACAGGCAGTGATGCAAATAAAGCCTGGATACCGAATACCTTTGTATTTAGCTTCTATAATGGCGGGAAATTAGTAGACCCCGCGAGAGGAACTGCTTTGTATTTTCAATATCCTACGACAGGAATTAACAGGCTCGGGGTGGAGAGTAATAGCTTAGTTTCCAGTCCCAGTGGAAGTTTCTGGTATCCTGGAGATGAAAGAGATGGTATTTTAGCAGGTAATGCTACAGGGGCACTAAAAGGTCCTGAAGCTGGATTCCCGGTAATTACAGCAGCAGAAAGTTATTTTATGCAGGCGGAAGCAGTGGTAAACGGAATTCTAACCAGCGGCGATGCAGCTACGCTTTTCAATGATGGCATTGTTGCATCATTTCATTATTTATACGAATTACCGGATGGTTCATTGTCAGGAGATCCTGATGCTGATGCGGCAACCTATATGGCTGATAATGCGACCAGCTACCTGGTGAATTATTCATTAGCGGCTTCAGCCGATCAACAGCTTGAGGCAATCATTACCCAGAAATATATAGCCTTAAACTATGTAAATAGTGATCAATCCTGGAATGATTACCGCCGTACACATTACCCGGCAATTATAAGTGCTCCCGGTGCTACCGGTGTGCAAACATTCGCTTCATCCGTATCTGAAAGTACCCGACCTGATCATTTACCGACCAGGATACTTTATCCTACTAGTGAAGGCGCTTATAATTCAACCAATGTGCCAAAGAATATCAGCCCATACTCTTCCCTTATTTTCTGGGCTTTATAAAAATTAAAATTGTAAAAAAATATGAAGCAGTTAAAAATAAAATTATTACTTTTTTCAGCTACTGTTTTGGGAATGACTTCCTGCTTAAAAGAGGGATCACCCAATGTTGATACAGGTAATGCAAGCAACATTATTCAATTCTCGAATACCGGAAATAACTCTGCGGCAGCTTCGTCTAAATATCCCAATTTTTATACAGATCTGGGTAGTTTGGCTGAAGGCGCTACAGCTGAATTTAATTTAAATATCAGCTATGCAGGCTCCGCAAATGCTCCGGAAGATATTACCGTGAATCTGGTGGTAGATAATGATTTGCTTACACTTTTCAATGATCAGAATGGCACCACGTATGTAATTCCGCCTACTTCTGTTTTTGCTTTTCCTTCTTCTGTTGTAATTAAGAAAGGGACAAGAACAGCCCAAGTCAAAGCGACTGTTACAAGAAGCGCTGATTATGATTTCGGAGAAGCTTATGCTATTCCTCTTTCAATAACATCGGCATCAAAGGGAACCATCAGTGATAATTTCGGGAAATCGGTTTATTCGTTTGGTGTAAGAAACCAATTCGATGGCGATTACGCGATGGATATCACTTCGTCAGGTTGGGCTGCTTATGGAATTTCTGATGGACCTACACTGACCTGGCCCAGTAATATCGGATTGTCAACTACGGGAGCGAATACGTTGATCATTGTCGATTATGCCCGGGGTGGCGATGCCTTGCAACCTGCTTTTACAGCTGACGAATCCGTAACTGCATTTGGTGCGACTACCCCGCTATTTACTATTGACCCAACCACCTATGCGTTGAGTGTCATTAATAGCACGGCTGATGATGGCAGAGGTCGTATTCTTAAGCTCAATCCGGCAGCAACACCGGCAGAAAATTCTTATGACCCGGCCACTAAAACTATTCACGCTTCATACATTATGGGGCAAAACGGAAGGCCCGATCAGTATTTTACCCTTGTGTTAACTTATGTAGGTCCAAGACCTTAATGAGTAATATAATTACTACTGCAAAAAGGCTTCCTGAATATCAGGAGGCCTTTTTACTTACTTTTAATTGTTGATATTGAGTAATGAATCAGTTAATACTTCAAACTATTAACTTAAATGTTTTTGGTTTTTTATCTATTTATGATTTTTTATTCTATAAAGTGTCAATAGTCTAGAAAAAAGACCGTCTGATAATTTTCGTGTAGCCTTTTATAGTAATAAAAAGTGATATTATTTCTCTATATTCATAAAGCAGTTTGCTTTTAGTTTTTTGCTTTTTTATATCAAATTAAACTATCGCGCATTAACTTGAACGCCGCTAAAAACAATACTGGTATTTCTTCGTTTTTGTTTTTTGAATTTTGAACCCCAATGATTCCAAATAGAAAAATGATTAATATTTAATCTAAATAGGTGTTATGAAAAAACAACTGCTTGTAGTAATTATTATCTTCTCTCTTCCAGGCTTTATGTATGCGCAACCCACTAAAAATATTCCGCTGCCGAAAAGTTATCTTTTTGACCATTTTATTGTCGGCTCTGTCTTGTCAATGTCAGGCACCATTGATCAAGCGCCCTTGAATTACAATGCTGAAGACCAGAGCATCATTTTTTTCAGGGATGGGCAACATTTTATTTTAACCAACCTGGAAACCGTTGATACGGTTTATATCGACGGCAGAAAATTTGTTCCTGCCGGCAATATCATTTATGAAGTGCTCACCGATTCATCACCAGTCAACCTGCTTGTAAGTTATCATAGTAAAACACGCCCGATGACTTCTATTTCAAATCATGACAGTACCACGAAGAAAGTCAGTAATGACGTCAGCAATGCGGTGACAGATGTGTATGTAACCCGCCCTTTTAATGGAGACAATAGCGTAGAAATTCAAAAAAGGTATTGGTTAGGCCAGGGAAATAATATTTACAAGGCAAATACCGAAAAGCAATTTGTCAAAGTTTTTTCAGCCAACCAGGCTGCTGTCAGAAATTATATTAAAATCTCCGGGACAAATTTCGGCAACACAACGGACTTGGTAAAACTCCTGAATTTCTGCAATAATTCCCTGTAAGCGTCAATCATATAGGCTCATCGACGGGAGCGCACCCTGGCCCCCAGGGTGGATAATTATACTTTTGCCTGTAAAGCAAGGAGTTATTTCCGACATCTACCTACCTGAATGCGGTAAATCGGGATCTACCGTTAACACCACTTTTAACTTAATATTAGAGAAAAAGGATTTTTGCAGCAGCAAAATCTGAAGATGAGTTGTCCAATAAAGGTCCTGAAACCAGTCACACGAACGATAGTGTATCGAAAATCGGTTTTATTCTACACATAAATTGACAATCATATGAAAAAAATCGCCTTGCTATGCTCTGCATTTTTGCTCTGTGGAGCGCTGGCATTTGCCCAGCAAAAAACCGTCACAGGAAAGGTAACGGATGAGAAAGGAGATCCTGTTCCATTTGCAACAATCTCTGTCAAAGGTTTAAACACTGCAACAGCTGCCGATAAAAATGGCAACTTCTCCATTGACGTTATTGGGGCCAAACCCATCCTTGTTATATCTTCCCAGGGATTTGCTTCGCAGGAGATACCGGTGGGTGCCGTGCAAACAGTCAGTGTTAACCTAAAAGCCTCAGGTCAATTGCAGGAAGTGGTGGTGACTGCGCTGGGCATTCGAAGAACAAGAAATCAATTGCCTTATGCTGCACAACTGGTAAACGCGGACGATGTAAGCAGAACAAGAACAACGAATGTAGGCAGCAACCTCTCCGGTAGAGTTTCAGGTCTGGAAGTACGTCAAAGTAATTCGCTGGGCGGTTCAACCAATATCGTGATACGAGGGGCTAAATCATTGACAGGGAATAATCAGGCGTTATTTGTTGTAGATGGAGTTCCATTTGATAATTCAAATGTAAATGCCCTCAATCAGGGTTCGGGACGGGGTGGATATGATTATGGTAATGCAGCCGCCGATCTTAATCCCGATGATATTGAGTCTATTACCGTTTTAAAAGGGGCGGCTTCCACAGCGCTTTACGGTTCCCGGGGTGGCAACGGTGTAATAATGGTTACCACAAAAAAAGGCAGACGGGGTTTAGGAATTACGATTAATTCAGGCGTCAATGTTGGAAAAGTAGATAAAACAACTTTCACTACCTATCAAAAACAATATGGTGGCGGATATGGTCAATATTATGAAGATGCTTCCGGTTATTTTTTATACCGGGATCCCACGGCTGGTTTTGCTTTTAATAACGCTCCGGGAAGTGTATTAGTGGTTCCTATGAGCGAAGACGCATCGTATGGCGCTCCCTTTGATCCTAGTTTAATGGTTTATCAATGGGATGCTTTTGTGGATCAAACCTCACCCTATTATGGCAAACCAAGGCCCTGGGTAGCTGCCGCTAACGATCCAACAACTTATTTTGAAACCCCCGTGTCTCTAAATAATAGTGTATTTATTGATGGCAGCTCTGACAAAGGAACTTTTAAATTAGGCTATACGAAATCAGGCGAAGATGGAATTCTTCCAAATAGTAATATAAGAAAGGACCTGGTTAATTTCAGTAGTTCGTACAATATTACTCCCAAATTCACAGCCTCCGGTGCTATAAACTATAGCAAAATAAAAGGGTTGGGCAGGTATGGAACAGGCTATGACGCAAAAAATCCTATGGCAAACTTCCGGCAATGGTGGGAGGTAAATGTGGATGTTAAAGAATTAAAAGATGCCTATTTCAGAACACATCAAAATACAACCTGGAACTGGTCAGATCCTACCAAATTAACTCCAATCTATTGGGATAATCCTTATTGGGATAGGTACGAAAATTACCAGTCGGATAGCCGCTCCCGATATATGGGGAATATATCTTTAAACTATAAAATTACCGATTGGTTAAATATCATGGGCAGGGTAGGTACTGATTTTTATAGTGAGTTAAGAGAAGAACGGTTGGCAGTAGGAAGCATACCATCCTCTATTTTAGGAGAATTATTTGGGGCAGATGCTGAAGGATCGGGATACGGAATGCTTTCCAGGAATTTCAAGGAAACAAACTATGATCTCTTAATTAATTTCGACAAGAATATCTCTAAAGATTTTAATTTAAAAGCTTTGTTGGGCGGCAATATCCGGCAAACCAGTCTTAATTCTTTGTCAGCTAAAACAAATGGAGGCATCATTATTCCCCGCCTCTATTCTTTGTCGAATTCTGCAAATCTCCTGCTGGCGCCAGTGGAGGTTGCTTCAGAATTGCAGGTGGATGGTATTTTTGCCGGCGCTACCATTAGCTACAAAGATTTTCTTACACTGGATGGCACTATCAGGAGAGACCAATCTTCAACTTTACCTAAAGAGAATAATGCTTATTATTATCCTTCTGTTTCGGGAGGGTTTGTATTTTCCAACCTGATGAAAAATGTAACCTGGCTATCTTATGGAAAATTAAGAGGAAATTATGCCGAGGTAGGTTCAAGCGCTCCTGTATTTAGCATAAATGATGTTTACACGATAAATGCAGCTTTTGGCCCTAATTCTTTAACCTCAACATCACTTACAAAAAACAATCCCAATCTGAAACCTGAACGTACAAAAAGCTACGAAGTGGGTTTGGAAGCTTCCTTCTTAAGAGGCCGCCTGGGTTTTGATATTACTTATTATAGTGCAAAAACGATTGACCAGATTTTACCGGTATCAATTTCAAGGGCCACAGGCTATAATTCTAAATTTGTGAATGCGGGTACGATTGAAAATAAGGGTATAGAATTATCAGCTTTTGGTTCTCCCGTTAAAATGCAGGATTTTTCATGGACAATTAATTTAAACTGGACAAGAAACAGGAATAAGGTAACTGAATTGCTTGGTGAAATTGACAACCTGTTATTAGCTTCTTACCAGGGCGGCGTTTCTATCAATGCCACGTTGAACCAACCGTATGGAACTATCAGGGGTAGTAATTTTGTGTATACCAATGGACAAAAAACGGTGAACGCTACAACAGGCCGTTATGTACTTTCTGCAACATCCAATGAGGTCATTGGAAATTCTAATCCTGACTGGATCGGTGGAATACAAAATACGATAAGATATAAGACTCTTACTTTAAACTTCTTAATTGATGTTCGACAAGGAGGCAATGTTTTTTCGCTTGACCAATACTACGGCCTGGCTACCGGTTTATACCCGGAAACAGCAGGTTTGAATGATCAGGGTAAGCCCATACGGGGCGTTGCTGCCGACGGCGGTGGAATTATCAGGGAAGGCGTAACTCCAGACGGAAAAGTTAATACGCTCAGGGTAAACACTACAAATTATGGCGCTTTTGGATACCGGTATTCCCCGGCTGCAGGTTTCGTTTATGACGCGAGTTATATAAAACTTAGAGACGTTACACTCACTTATTCTTTGCCAAATCATTTAATTGCAAAACTGGCACCGTTTAAGGGAATAGATTTTTCCTTGATCGGAAGAAATTTATGGATCATTCACAAGAACCTGCCATATGCTGATCCGGAAGAGACCATGACTTCTGGAAATGCACAAGGTTACCAGGGTGGAGCTTATCCCAGTGTAAAGAATGTAGGTTTCAACATCAAATTAAGATTCTAAAAACATTATAGCATATGAAAAAGCTTCTAATTATATTTATATCGTCTGTTTTTCTTTGGTCCTGTACCAAAAATTTAACGGATAAGAATAACGACCCAAAAAATCCGACCATCGTTCCTTCTTTTACATTATTTACTAATGGACAGAAGAAAATGGTGGACCTGCTTACTACTTCAGACGTAAATACCAATATATACAGGATGCTCGTCCAGCACTGGACTGAAACGACTTACACGGATGAAAGTAATTATGATCTCGCCACACGCGATATTCCTACCCAATGGTGGAATGGCTTGTACCGGGATGTATTAAAAAGCTACCAGCAATCAAAAGTACTAATACCAACTGATGTTTTGGATGCGGGACAGCAAACAAATGAGTTGGCCATGGCTGATATTATGCAGGTGTTCACTTATTACTATTTGGTAACAAATTTTGGCAATATTCCCTATTCCGAAGCATTGGATTTTGAGATACCTCAGCCAAAATATGATGATGCTGCTACCATTTATACAGATTTACTATCAAGGTTAAATGCAGATATTACTGCACTTAATGACGGTGCGGAGAGTTTTGGGTCTGCTGATTTAATATACAGCGGAGACGTTACGCTTTGGAGAAAATTTGCCAATTCTTTAAAATTGAAAATGGGTATTCTCTTAGCGGATTCTGATCCGGCTACTGCTCAGGCAACCGTTGAATCTGCTGCTCCGAATGTGTTTACTTCCAATGCTGATAATGCAGCATTACAATATTTATCAGCGCCCCCTAATACCAATCCAGCCTTTACAGACCAGATTCAAAGTCAAAGGGGTGATTTTGTAGTAACCAATGTTTTGGTCGATGAAATGGTAGCTTTAAATGATCCCCGTATATCCAGCTATTTCAGCACGGATCCAAACGGAAATTATACAGGTGGGGAATATGGCAATAGCAATAATTTTGCTGCTCTTTCAAAACCTACAGGTTATGATGGTGGTCCGGGAGTATTTCAACCGAATTTCGCCAGCGTTATTCTTTCTTATGCTGAAGTGGAGTTTTATCTTGCTGAAGCCGCTGCACGAGGTTATAATGTTGGTGGAAC
>JAOQAL010000298.1 GCA_025963615.1 Chitinophagaceae bacterium
TGAAATTTATAAATGCTGAATCAAATTGTCCATTTCCCTTATTGATCTGAAGAGGCATTTCTTTACCCGTATAAGTTTCCCCGGTCCGGTAGACTTTATCCAGTAATTCAAAATATTCCTGGCTTCCTACTTCAGGAAGCGCATCCCGGACATTTTTCCCTACAATATTCTTTTTACCCACCAGTTCAAGGTAAGGGGGGTTGGCAAACTCAAACCGGTGGTCCGTTCCTTTTAAAATAGCAACCATGGCCGGCACCTGCATAAAAAAGTTATGTATGGCAGCTTCACTATCTTCAGCCCGGATCCGCAAGCGGGTTTCACTTCGTAAACGGAAATAAACGATTGTTACAATAGTGATAGCAAAGATGGAAAGCAACAAGGTATATAATGGCGTAATTGTGGCATAACGGTTTTTATCATCTGTTCTTCTTTTCAAATTTTCTTCCTCGATAATGGTCATTTCGGTGATCTTGTTCCGGATCTGGTTCATATATCGATTACCGTCTGCCAAAAATGGATAGCTTTGTATTAAGGGTTTATCAGCAAAATGAAGATTATATCTTAGCCTTTCATATCGCAGGGCTGTCAATCTTTTCAGCGTTCTGATATTAGCCTGTTGCTGGCTGTTGTCCGTAATCAAAGAGTCAAGTCCTGAAATAAGTTGTAACGTTTTTTGTTCAGTTCCTTTATAAGGAAATAGAAATGAAGAATCTTTTGTAAGAAGAAATCCCCGTTGCGCGGTCTCTGCCTCATTCAGGGAAGACATGACCTGTTCCAGTTTTAATTTAACCTGGTTCGTATGATTTACCCATTCGTACACCGAATTGAATCGAGCTATACGTTGATAAGAAAAAACTGAAATCAGCACCAGCAATAAAATCAGGAGAATGAAGAAAATATCTGTAAACAGTGTGCGGATTTGCCTCATGAAACAGTTTTAAACTTTCATAGATAGAATGAATTGATCCGGAAATTAAAATAATATCCCGGTTTAACAACAATCCGTTTTCGCTATCGTGATAAGATAGTTAAAGTTATTAAGACTTATATTAAAAAAGGCGCCGTTTAATGGCGCCTTTTATAAAAACCGTTCCCTGGTAGTTTAGGCTGGCTGCATATCCCTGTACTTTTTAATAATATCATGGGATGTTTTGAGCGCGTTTTTCTGTCTCATAATAAGTTGCCGGGTATCCGCATCTATTTCGGCATCTGTTTTCAATGCTTCGTCATATGCTTTTTGTGCAGCATCTTCCCCATATTCACACGACTCAAGTATGGACTTTCTATCGGAGCCCGTAAACAGGTTCTTTACACCCATCCAGGCTCTGTAAATTTTACCTGAAACGGTAGTATCTGTAGCAATTTTCCCTCCGATATTGAATATTTCATCACGCAATTCATTGACATATTCACGGCTTTCACTGGCCATTCTCAAAAAAATTGCGTGAAGATCTACATCGGATTTCCTGGTTTGCTCAGCGGCTTTCTCATAACCCTCAATTCTGTCATTGTTGATCCGGACAAGATCATTCAATACTTCGCTTAGTCGTTCATTGTTTTTCATAATTTTTTAGTTTAGTTATATAGAACAAAAAAAGCATGCCATCGGCCTGCTGTTTTCGTGTTCAAATATGGACCTGGCGCGGCGTGTTGCGGAAACAGCGAATAACGCATTAGATAAATATGCCGCAATTAAAAAAGCCTGGATTATATCCAGGCTATATGGTTGACTACATAGGAAGGTTTTCCAATAATCAACCCTGCACGCAGGCAAAAAAACTATGCCACTAAAAAAAACAAACCTATTTACCCTCAATGGTGGATAATCCAATTCATTATGGATAAAAAAACTAAAATCCTTCCATATCGTTCATCTTTTGCCTCAACACAAGAATCTCTTCCTCTGTGCGGCTCATTTCATTACGTATTTCCTTTCGCACATTATATCCTGCCTCTATTTGTAAAGCTCTATTGTAATTTTTAATTTGTTCATTTAACCGGGTACTGAGCTCGTCAATCTTTATCTGGCATTCTTCAGGTTTCATAATTTATGATGTATTTTAAGTTGAAAAACAAAAAATCGTTCTTTATAAACCGAAGACTAACGCATGCCTAAACAAAGGATGGAAACAATATGTTTCATTTCTTCTTATACAATAAAGAAAATACAATGATGAGCATATTAACCAGGAGGGAAAATAAATTCTTAACAATAATCGGGTAATCCTGTTTCAGGAACCCATACCAGATCCAGCAAGCAACCCCTGCTAATAATATAAAAAGCATAAAAAAAGAAATGTCTTCTGATTTTTTTGTTTTAATAATTTTAACCAATTGTGGTAAAAGTGAAACTGCAGTGAAAATACCGGCACCAATTCCAACATACAGAGAAATATCTTTCATTTAAATTTAGTTATGCCTCAAGATCCTCCCGTGTAATCATGAGACACTAATTTTTAATTATATAAATAATGACAACTGAAACCGGCTGATAATTAATGAGCAGTTTACGGTTGAATCTCTTTCCCGGAAACCCATTCTATTGCAGTGGGCAATTGTTCAGGATAAAATCCTTTGAATTCTCCGGGTGCCAGATAACTGAACACATCAGTAAACCAGTTTATCGCATCTGAATCAGTGATAATGGCAGCCCGGTGCCATTTGGTTAATTTTTTAATACCAAGCAGTAGGTCTTCCATCCAGGCGCCTCCGGAAAAATTTTTCAACGGAGTATCGATCAGCATCAGGTAATTGAGCTCATCGTATTTTTTAACCATTTCATTTACAACTGGTATAACGACTTTTTCAAAGTCCTCTTTTTCAACATGGCCGCTGGCACGGAATGCTGCAATATTGCCTGGCACTTCTGTCATTTGGGTTATCATAACTTTTTCAAAAGATTATAAAAATATTATACCACCTGGTTCAGGAGTTTAGAAGTTTAGGAGTTTAGAAGTTT
>JAOQAL010000326.1 GCA_025963615.1 Chitinophagaceae bacterium
CTTGCAGCGAAGGGACAAAAATTGCAACCCACCACCACATCGGTAATCCATTTCCTGGTATTTGCAATAACTGTTTCTTTGGCAGGCATAATAAATTTTTTAGCCCAATTTATAAAAATAAAGATACCGTAGATTTTTTATGATTAATGTTTCAGTTGATTGATAAATCATTGGTATTTTTTACCTTCCTGAAAATTATTGTTATGCCAATTTCGCGAAGATCATTTGCAAAGAATATGGTAGCTGCTGTTACCACGGTTAGCTTAGACCCCTTAATCCCCCACAGCCTTGTAGCGGCTAAAAAGATAAAAGTAGTATGTGTGGGCGGCCATCCTGATGATCCCGAAACAGGTTGTGGTGGCACGCTCGCCAGGCTGGCTGCTGAAGGGAATGATGTAACGATCATCTACCTGACCAGCGGGGAAGCAGGAATTGATGGAGTATCTCATCGGGATGCCGCCGCCATCCGGACCAAAGAAGCAAAGGCTGCCAGTGAAATGCTACATGCAAAACCTGTTTTTGCCGGACAAATTGATGGAGACACTATCGTGAATAACGAATGGATAAGAAAGGTGGATGAATTGATCGGTGCAGAAAAACCGGATATAGTGTTTACGCATTGGCCTATCGATTCCCATAAGGATCACCAGGCGGCAAGCTTATTAACAATTCAAAGCTGGATGCGTTCTGGTAAATCATTTGATCTTTATTTTTTTGAAGTATGTTCTGGTTCACAAACAACAGGATTCAGGCCCGATACCTATGTCGACATTTCAGCCACGCAGGCCCAAAAACGTAAATCCGTGTATTGCCATACCAGCCAGCAACCTGATGAAATTTACAAGTCATCCGGCTGCAACCACGAAATGATGGAAAAATTCAGGGGTATAGAAATAAATGCAACAGCAGCAGAAGCATTCGTTAGAATGGAGGGTGCTTCATTACTGAAATCAATTAATAAATAATTCAGGTGCTAACGTCTTCCGGTGTTAACAAAGTTCAGCGATGTTTGAATATCCAACCGGCTTAATACCGATGCCGGCGGCAACCTGTTTGCGTAGGAGAAGTTTTAAAAAATGCTATGCAGGTAAACTTTTATTATTTTTAACAGACAGTTTATACGTAAAGAAGTTTATTCTTTATCTCAATAACTAAAATCATGCAGAGAATTGCTGTACTCGGACTTGGCAGGATGGGAAAGGGCATCGCATTGAGCATTCTTCGTTCGGGCCGAACCGTTATTGCATGGAACCGTAGCAGTGAAAAGGCAAAAGCTGTTTTGGATGCCGGTGCCGTTTGGGCGGATAGCCCGGCAGAAGCGGCTATGCAGGCGGACGCAGTAATTGCCATGCTCGCAGATGATATCGCTTCAGAAGAAGTATGGCTTGGTAAAAATGGCGCAATGTCTGTTATGAAACCAGGCGCATTCGTAATAGAATGTTCCACTCTATCGTTGAGCCACGTTGATAAATTGGCTGGAGTAGCCAAACAAATGAACTTAATATATATTGATTGTCCTGTTACCGGCATGCCCGACGCCGCGGCTCAGGGACAACTCACACTCCTGCTTGGCACATCAGCGGAAGATTTTAAAACCTGTTCACCGTTACTCCAATCTTTTTCCAGGTCAATCCGGCATTTCGGGCCTGTAGGTACAGGCACCAGCTATAAACTTATGATTAACTTAATGGGCGCCGTACAAATCGCTGCTTTGGCAGAAGGAATAGCCATGGCTGAAAAGCTTGGGCTGAATAAGGAAATGGTGATTGCATCCATAGAGACCAGTGCCGCCGCAAGTCCACAGGTTGTACGATATGCGCGCAAGATGGCGGAAAAAAAATTTTCAGAAAACCCTGCTTTCACTGTTGAATTGCGGCATAAAGATGCCATGTACGCGACGACATTAGCCGATAAGATTAACTCTCCGGCAACATTAGGTGCAGTAGCTAGAGACTGGTTTGCGGCTGCAAAAAAAAATTATAAAGACCAGGATGAAGCTACTGTAATTAACCTGATGGTATCGGAGGATTTCCCCAGGGATGCTGACTGACCAAATGAAAACAAAACCGGGTTATGAAAAAGAAATGTACGCTGACCATGCCGGTTTTAATTACCAGCTCTTTATTCAGCTTCACGTGTTCTCAATACATCAGCCAGCCATTTTTTGCAGGTGAATTGGAAACGACTTGTGTATAATACATTGAAAAGTCTGCCGCATCGTTCTTCTTTAGCAGATCTTTTATAAATTCAGTAGCTTCAGCCAGCCAGCCATACAAATGCAATATGCCATATCGTTACCGGTTGCTGATATTTTTGTGTTCGTTAACCACGCTTACTTACCTGGATCGTAGCTGCATCTCTATTGTCGGAGTAAGACTGAAAGCTGATCTGGGTCTTACCAATGAACAATTTGGCTGGGTGCTTGCCTCTTTCACGCTGGCCTATGCCTTATTTGAAATTCCATCTGGTATATTGGGTGACCGCATAGGACCCCGTGCAGTTTTTATCCGCATCGTATTATTCTGGTCACTTTGTACAGCGCTTACAGGTATGGTTTCAGGTCTTTTCCTGTTGTTGTTTATCCGTTTCCTTTTTGGTATGGGTGAATCAGGTACCTATCCCAATGTGATGATTGTGGTATCCAGATGGTTTCCGGTTCAGGAAACCGGAAAGGCCCTTACCTGGGTCGGTATCGGTTCACAAATAGGGGCTGCTGTTGCGCCGTTGATTATTGTTCCGCTGGCAATAGCCTATGGTTGGCGGGTTCCGTTTTTTGTAAATGCGGTCATCGGTTTAGTGTGGGTGTGGATTTGTTATAAATGGTTTAAGGATTTTCCTGCTGCTATGAAAAATATTTCTGCCGGTGAACGTACACTGATAGAAACAAACCGTCGGTTTTCAGCCAGACAACATCTTATTCCCTGGAAAATTATTTTCAGAAACAAAACACTATGGGCATTAATGGGGATGTACTTCTGTTGTCAATGGAGTAATTATTTTTTTGTAGCCTGGATGCCTGTATATCTCCAGGAAGGAAAACATTTTTCTGAAAATGAAATGAAGATTATCACATTCATTTTGTTTGCAGTAGGTATTACTGGTTTCCTGGTTGGTGGATTTGTTGGCGATTGGCTGCCAAAGAAAAAGGGATTGAAGTTTGGACGACGCTTTACAGGCTTTACCGGACTTTGCTTATGCGGTATACTAATTCTTTTCGCAGCGGTTGCCGAGCAGCCTGTTATGGCTGCCATTTGTCTTATCGTTGCCAATGGATGGTTTTCTTTTGGTGTCATGGTATCTTATGCTGTATGTGTAGATATTGGCCGGAACAATGCAGGCACAGTAACCGGGGCTATGAACTTTTGTGGCCAGCTGGGAGCTTTTACCATGTCACTGCTGTTTGGAAAAATAGCCGACTCAACGCATAATTTCAATTACCCGCTTTTCATGGTTGCAGCGGTTATGATTACGGGCGGGTTACCTTGGCTGGTGATAGATCCTACCCGGCAATTAAAAATCGAAAATGAAAAATTGTGACCTTATTAAAAATAAAATCCGCTCATTCAAAATCCGGTTGCGTGAGTTGCCAGCCTGTTTTTAGTTTTTCAAGATCCACCGTCTTCTTTACATCTGCCAATAGTTTTTTTGCACCATAGATAATTCCATATTTAATGGTATAGCGAACGCCGCCCGCACGGACGGTTTTGTTATCCGCTGTAAGGCGTATGGTGCCGGTGCCGTATACCTGAAGGTTCTCTAAAGGATTTTGATCTATTACAATCATATCGGCAAGCTTCCCAGTTTCAACAATTCCGGTTTCTTTATCAGCGCCAAGTGCCTGTGCCCCATATAAAGTGGCAGAACGGATCACTTCTGGTGGATGAAAGCCGGCTTCACGCAGCAATTCCAATTCACCGGTATAACCAAAACCATAGAGCTGATAAATAAAGCCGTTGTCCGGGCCTGCCGTTTACCCTTGCGCCCCGGAGTGGCATCTAAAACAGTTAGATACGACGAAGTGCTGAAAACATAATGAAAACCTATTCACAACATTTCGCCGTTGGAGATCTTATTAATTAACTTCTCCAACGGCTTAAATCAACATAAATCCTAAATAGTTATTAGTCTCTGATCTGACCATGGCCCCGGATCACCCATTTTTCCGTTATCAGTTTTTCCAGGGCAAAAGGACCCCGGGCATGTAGTTTTTGAGTTGAGATCCCTATTTCAGCGCCTAATCCAAATTCGGCGCCATCTGTAAATCTTGTGGACGCATTAGAGTAAACGGTTGCAGCATCTACTTCTTTCAAAAAACGCTCGCATAAGGTTTTATTTTTTGACACAATGGCTTCTGAATGACGGGTTGAATACTGGCGGATATGCTCTATGGCTTCATTGTAATTCTTTACAATTTTCACGGCACATTTCAGGCTAAGAAATTCCCTCCCAAAATCCGCGGGCTTTGCTTTTTGTTTATAGGGATAATTCTTAAGAAGTTTATAGGCTTTGGCATCCGCGAATATTTCAACTTTATACTTTTCAAATTCCGGCAGGAGTTGATGAAGAAATTTTTCCGCTGCCGGTTCATCGATCAATAAAGAGTCGAGTGAATTGCAAACAGAGGGGCGGCTTACTTTAGCGTTTACCACAATGGCGATCGCTTTCCGGATGTCAGCATCCTGTTCAACATATACATGACATACACCGGCGCCGGTTTCTATCACAGGGACCAGGCTGTTTTTTCTTGTGTATTGTATCAGTTCATTGGATCCCCGGGGAATAATGACATCGACGTATTTTTCTGCCCTCAATAAATAGGGTACCGCGTCTCTTTCCGCCGGTAACAGGGTGATGCAATCGGGGTCAATATGATTCTTTTTCAAAACTTTTTTTATCACCGCGATCGCAGCCTTATTTGAATTTTCCGCGTCCCGGCTGCCTTTTAATATACAGGCATTCATACTGCGGAAACAGAGCGCAGCAATATCAAATGTTACATTAGGCCTCGATTCGTAGATGGCACCGACAACACCTAACGGTACCGACATTTTTTGTAGTTGCAAACCGTTATACAATATTCTTTTCTCAATGATCTTGCCTGCAGGGTTAGGGAGTTTGCTTATCTGTATGATACTTTTCGCAATACTCCTGATCCTTTCTTCGTTGAGCATCAGGCGGTCATTTTTTGGATTGTCTTTATCCTGCTGTAACAAATCCTTTTTATTCGCTTTTATCAGTTGCGGAATAGATTTTTCAATTTCACCAGCCAATTGCACCAAGGTTTTTTTGATAACGGTATCAGGAACCCTCTGCAATTTAAAAGATGCTTCGTAGGTTTTGTATATCAGCTTTTCTGTAACTGTCATTTTTTTTTCAATTAAAAATTACAATGTCATCCGCATGAGCAGCAAGGGTATTTTTCTGCTGCAGGTTTTTTGTTATGTCAGCAGCACTCATTTTTGTTTTGGCAACACCAATAATATTCTCATTCATGTCTATGAGCTGCACCGCTTCCTGTGCCGAAAAATCTCCCTCCACCTGTTTGATGCCGACGGTTAATAAGCTCTTTCGTTGCTTCAGTGCTTTTGCGGCGCCATCGTCTACAATCATACTGCCAAGCGTAATGGAACCGCTGGCTAGCCATTTTTGCCTTGCTTTCAGTGTCGATTTTTTTGCGCCAAATGTAGACCCGTTAATGCCCGCTAAAGCGCCGGCTAAACTATGATCTTTAGTAACACCCGTAATGATAACCCGGATGCCCAGGGATGTTGCCAGCCTGGTGAAGGTAAGTTTGGAAACCATACCGCCAAGTCCTGAGCTACTTTTTTCAGTGGTTACGAATTTCAGGATATTTTCATCAACGTTATTTATAAACGGAATAATTTTTTTCTCGTTGTCCATCAAACCGCCTGCTGAAGTACAGATTATTAAAGTATCTGCAAAAAGTCCAACGGCAATCAGCGTAGCCAGTTCATCATTGTCGGAGAATTTTAATTCAACATTACTGACGAGATCATTTTCGTTGACGACCGGAATAATATTATTTTTCCAGAACTCGGTGAACGTGTCTTTAAGTTGCAGGAACTGGATACGGTTTGAAAAATGATGGCGTTCACAAAGTGCCTGCGCAATGGTGATGCCGTGCCTGTAAAAATATTTATGATAGCGTTGAATCAGAATCGGGTTGCCTACTGCAGCCGCGGCCTTCCGCTCATTGATGCTGCCCTTATAGTTCTTAAAAAAAAACTTTCCACTGCCAACCGCTCCACTGGATACCAGTACGATATTATAGTCAGCATTCAGTTGGG
>JAOQAL010000370.1 GCA_025963615.1 Chitinophagaceae bacterium
TAACTTAGAATCGCGTAGGCCTGGCTTATGAAATGCTCCGGCATAAGCGTCTGGCCACCCAAAGAGAATGAGACGGAATTTGCGTTTGGCGGAGGAAATAAAATATATCATTGGCAGTTGAGGGCCATAAAGACTTCCAAAACAATACCCCTTTATAGCAAAATGACGGCCCTATCCCTACTACTTTCATACCAACAATTATTTCCTTATCATTGCAGATAAGAATTACTACTTGCAACACAAAAAATTTATATTATCCGCAGGCTGCCTTTTATTTTCCATTATCACGTTTTCACAACTACAATTTAGTATTGCTACCGATCTTGCCGGGGTTCATAGTTTTAAAAAGGACCAACGTTTTAACGCGGCAGGGCAAACGATACTTATTCATTTACACATCACCCCCAAAGATGGAGCTTATGTCTGGTATGGTTATTCCGCTCCGGGAAAATTTAAAAATGACTTTCTGGCGACCGCGAAATCTTCTGCAACATTGCCTCAGGCACTTGATTTCAAATCGTATTCGCAAATAAGTTTTCATAGTCTGTCTATCGGGTGGAAACATTATCTGAAAGGAGCTTATAACTCAACTGAATCATGGAGCCTGTATTTTACAGCAGGCTTTGGCCTTGTTGGCGGAAAAGTGACGAATACGTATACGATCGCAAAGGATACTTCCAATTATAATTTTCCCGCCAATCCAATCGACGGTAAGGGAAAATTTAAGCGGTTAACGTTTGATACAGCCCTGGGTTATGAAATACCCATTGGCATGGCTATTTTTCTGTATGCCGAAGCAAGAGCCTGGATTCCGGCAAGCGACTACCCGAGCAAGTATCTGTTCGTAAATGAGAACGCACCGTTTATCGGTACCGCCAATATCGGACTTCGTATTTTATTTGACTGATTCTATTGCAGCTTCACGTCGAATCTTCCATCTGTTACATGCAAAGGCTGTGGATCATTGTATAAGTTAATAGCATAAAATTCAAAGGTTCCGGAAATATACCGATTCACAGAATCATAAGCGGTTACTTCTACACGACCGGGGTATTGCGTATTGGTGATCCATTCATTTTCAGGTGTCATTTTTCTACGTACATAATAAGCATAGCTGGCCGTTTGTGACGGGTATTTCGCCGTAGTCTCATTCAACGGGTATGTTCCCCTACCGGTAAAATTATAAAGATGAATTTCAAACTCCGTTTCAGTGGGTGATGATGAAAAATTGCGCGCATTGATGAAAATGGAATGATTGACTCCGCCTCTTGCTTCCAGTGTAGGAGCTGTTGGTATAATTCCAAAACCTGCAGGAACCCAAAGATTGCTATCAATGCTGCACCCAAAAATATTACTACCGTTTTGGGAGGGAGCAGGTAATTTCCTCACATCTTTTTTGCAGGAAAGTATATTGATCATTATAGCGGAAAAAAGAAGCCATCCTCTCTTTTTCATAAGATTATTTTGAACAGGGAATGAAAGAGTTTTTTACCTTGTAAGTATGAACATAAATCATGCTAATAAATAAGTTTATCTTAAAGGCTTATTATAAAATCATTTTCCGAAGCAATAATCAACCATGGGACAAGAAATTAAAATACAACGAATTGACATTTACCGATTATTCATTCCCCTCAAAGAACCTTTTGTCATTTCACTGGGCCCTGTTTACAATGCTGAGAATATCGTGGTCTTAATACACACCGATCAAGCCATAACAGGCTTTGGCGAATGCAGTCCGTTTATGAGTATTAACGGCGAAAGTGCCGGTACAGGAATGGTCGTTGGAAACTATTTTACTAAAGCATTAACCGGTAAAAATCCTTTACTAATTGAAGAGCATATTGATGCCATGGATAAAATAATTTATGGCAACAGCAGTATCAAAAGCGCTTTCGACATGGCACTCTATGATATTGCCGCACAACATGCAGGGCTGCCCTTGTATAAATTTCTTGGTGGAAAAAATAATAAAACGATTGTTACAGATTATACTGTAAGTATCGGCGACCCGGCAAAGATGGCTTTGGATGCGCTGAAAATAAAGGAAGAAGGCTATCCCGCCATCAAAGTAAAACTGGGAAAGACCGGAGAAATAGATGTACTCAGAATCAAGGCCATTCGGGAAGCGGTGGGTAATAAGATTCCGTTGCGCATTGATGCTAACCAGGGCTGGACGGTGGAAGAAGCAATTACTACGTTAAAAGCGTTGGCGCAATTTGATATTCAGCATTGCGAGGAACCTATAGCAAGATGGGCGTTTATGGAACTTCCCCGCGTGAGAAAAGAAAGCCCGGTAGCTATCATGAGTGATGAAAGCTGTGGCGATGAGCATGATGCCGAACGTTTGATACAACTCGGTGCCTGTGATTACATGAATATAAATCTGGGCAAATCGGGCGGCATTTTTAAAGCATTGAAAATGGTGAAGCTTGCTGAAGCTGCCAACATTCATTTACAGGTTGGAGCCTTTATGGAATCCAGGTTAGCTATGACAGCATTCGCTCACTTCTCGTTATGCAGTCCGATTATCGAACATTATGACTTTGATACGTCGCTTATGTTTTCTGAAGATCCCGTGAGTGGTGGAATAATTTATAAAAAAAATGGTGTGATTGATGTGCCGGAAACGCCGGGACTAGGTGCTCATATTGATGAAAAATGGTTGAAGCGAATGGAAAAAATGGTCTGACCATTTTTTTTCGGGCCAAATTCAAACTCCTTTCAATAGGTCTTCCAACCACAGGCATTTCGAAATCCGGAAAGCCCTAATTTACCTGAATAATTTTTTTCCAGTTTGTTATGTGCTATCAAGGGAGGAGCGATATAGCGTTGAAGTCACAGTACCGAAGCCCCATCA
>JAOQAL010000403.1 GCA_025963615.1 Chitinophagaceae bacterium
CTCCCTTGGCATTGATCTCTATTCGTGTTGGATAACGCTGACGAAAGTAACTGAGCATCCAGGTTTCTTTTTTATCAATTTTGGGCTGCGCAGAGGCTACCTTTAACGATAAGGCCAGCAAGACGAATACGGAAAGTCTTAAGATAAATATGATTTTTTTCTTCATTGTGCTTTGAGATTGTACCTGTGAATATACAACAAAGCAGCACTAAAAGTCAACCCTCATCGTTTGCATATCCGCCAGTTCAAATGTAATGTTAACAGAGCGCTCGTTGATTGGCCTTGTCCTGTGTACAGTGCCCAATGGCACCGTATAGATCTGGCCAGGAGACAATTCAATTGTTGTATGCAAAAAGTCTATGGCCAGGATGCCTTCGAGTACCATAAAAGTTTCGTCAGAGTTCGGATGCTGGTGCCAGTAGAATGGACTTGTCATCACACTGAGACGGACAAGGTGGTTGTTGGTCCGGTCCAGGATCACATTAGCATATTTTCCAGAGGTTGAGGCGGCTATTTTTAAGGTGTCAATGATATTTTGTGCTTGCATAAAATGGATCTGGTCTTTTAATGTTAACTGCCAAAGGGGTAAATTGTTTGGAAGGCGCCGGAGTTTGGTAAGAATTCGCGGTGGTGACAAATATCGGTGTTGCAGATGAAAAATAATTTGCTGTAATACAGTGTGTTGAAAACACAAAAGAGAATAAATAAAAAAACTTAAAAATAAAGTCTACTAATATAGTAGACTTTATATATCTTTGCTTTTGTAATAGTTCTTTATTTCATGCTTATCCAGAAAGACCGAGGGAAAAGGCCCTATGACGTCTTAGCAACCATGCTGAAAAGCAAAAGGTGCTAATACCTGTTGCGGGAGCAACAATGATAAGAATATTAAATATTGTCTTTCATCTTTCTGCATAAGTGATTTATCACGCTTAAACCAAAAATATGAAAGTTTACCTTGACAATGCAGCTACTACTAAACTTGATGAAGAAGTTTTTAAAGAAATGACGCCTTACCTGTTAGAAAATTACGGAAATCCATCTTCTGCCCACCAACAGGGTAGAAATGCCAGACTTGCCATAGAAAATGCACGCAACAGGATTGCTGCACTGCTAAATGCAAGTCCTTCTGAGATCTATTTTACATCGGGAGGAACGGAAGCGGACAATACGGCAATTTTCAGCAGCATCAGGGGGCTGGGCATCACCCATGCAATTACCAGTAAATTTGAGCATCATGCGATACTAAACCCGCTAAAACAGCTTCAGCAACAGGGAAATATCAAATTGTCATACGTAGCAAATGATAAAGACGGAAATCTTGATTTGGCTGATTTAAAGGACCTGTTATCCAGGCACCCACGTTCATTTGTATCTGTTATGCATGGTAATAATGAGATTGGCAACCTGAACGACATACAAGCCATCAGCGAACTGTGTGAACAATACGATGCAGTATTTCATTCAGATACCGTGCAGACCATGGGGCACTACCATTACGACCTCAAAAAATTAAAAGCCCAGTTTATTGTGGGTTCAGCTCATAAGTTTCATGGACCAAAGGGTACAGGATTTATCTATTCCAGCAACAGAATTAAATTACCACCATTAATTCTCGGCGGCGCACAAGAGCACAGTTTCCGTGCCGGAACCGAAAATGTTGCAGGGATAGTCGGACTGGCCAGGGCCCTTGAAATAGCACTGAAAGGACTTCAGGCCGATCAGGCTCATGTTACCCGCCTGAAGAAGAGATTGATCGAGCAGCTTCGCGCTTCGGTGCCTGGCGTCATTTTTAATGGCAACTCGGGCAAGCTCGACAAAAGTCTTTATACGGTTTTGAGCGCGTCTTTTCCAAATGCTGAAAAAAGCGATCTGCTGCTGCCTTACCTGGACAGCAGGAACATTGCAGTATCAGGAGGAAGCGCGTGCAATAGCCATAGTGAAGGCGTTTCACATGTCTTGAAAGCACTCCAGGCTGATCCTTACCGGTCAGTGGTCAGGTTTTCTTTCAGTAAGTTCAATGTCCGGGAGGAGATTGACTATGTGGCCAGTGTACTTAATGAAATCTACCACCCCGAGGCGAACATTTTATACGATTGTTGTACCGAGGTTCAGTAAAACGGAATTAAATAATAATCCCGCGTATCCTGATGCTCTAGTTCAACGGGTATTATGGTGGTCGTTTATTCGGAGATCGAAAAGTATCAGGATATGCGGGAACTGCTAAGTTAAGAATTCAAACTAATTAATCACCACCATTAATTAGTTGATTTATAACCGGCTGCGACATTAGATTGGAGAATCTGAATGCGCTGGCCAAGAATATTATAAATTGACTATACTAATAATAATGTGTGCAATGATTAAATCTGCCTTTATATTGTCTTGCCGATGTTGCCTTTCAACAGGCATATAACCTTGCTCTGATCCAAAACCACCACGGATCTAACGACCACCTCTGAGCATTTTATTTTCCTTTTAACTACAAAATCAATAACCTACTACAATTTAAAACGATCAAAAAATGGAGACTAAAAATTACTTAAGAGAACTTACGAGTCTTACTGCGGCTCTTTTGTTCAGTGGTGCTGCGGTGGCAGGCCCGGTTAAACCGTTCCCGAAACAGGGAATCT
>JAOQAL010000409.1 GCA_025963615.1 Chitinophagaceae bacterium
GCCGCTTCAAGAATATCAATGTTTATATCTTTTAGTGTTTTGAACTTAATGCAATACCCGGTCACGCTCGCCTTACCTAGTTTTTTGCCATACGTTTGGGCTAAGTATGTTTTATCTTTAATGCCAAGGATGTAGACAGAGATTCCGGTTGTGTTTGCGCTCAAACCGATTTGATAAAACTCTCTGGTTGTTCCATCAGCATATTGTATGGTGTAAGATCCATATCCTATATTAGGATTAGAAACAGTTTTACCTTTATCGTCTTTGCCATCTAAGAACCATAATTTACATTTTGGCAACCCTTGAAGTATGTGTTGGTGCAACTCCTGCATTTCACTACGTTTGGGTTCAGGCTGGGTGGTAATATATTGTTTGATTTGTTCTTTTGTGTTCATATAAATATAAAATTACAGGCTGCTTATTTTGGCTTTTTACTATTTGATATACAGATCCATTAAGTTATTTTAAAAAACCATTTAAGTAATTCAAAATCGTTGATGTTTGCATCATCACGCTCACATGCCCTTGTGAAGGAACAATGGCCAATTGTGATTTTGGCATTGGCTGCGGATCCGCAGAAACACCACCGCCCAGCAATTGGTACGTTTTCATCAACTCAACTTTATCCAGTCCATCATTATCGCCGGATATGATCATTACAGGTGCAGCAATTTTTGAAATATTGGAGTCACCGACGTTGAATGGTACCTTGGCGAAAGCAAACATCTGCTCTAAGTACTTTCTCCATTTTGTTTTATCAGGTGCCACTGCATCGTATGCGGCTTTTATCGGTGTGTTATCAAAAAATTCAGGCTTAAAATCTTTAAACCCACCGTTTACTATGGGTAGCCAACCATTCGTTTTATAGGTAGAAGAAATGATCACTAATTTTCTTAACCGTTTAGGGCTTTGTACAGCAAACTGGTAAGCCACAGAGCCGCCCATACTAAATCCTGCTACATCTGCACTATCTATTTTCAGAAAATCCATCACTTTTTCTACATCACTTGCTAAAGTAGTAATCGATAATTCTCTATCTGAAAACGGCGTATGCCCATGTCCCTGCATTTCAATTGCAATTACTTTCCTGGTTTTTGACAGCTCAGGTATCAATTGTCCCCAGTTCATATCGATTGTATAAAAAGCGCCATGCAGTAAAACTAAAGGCCTGCCCTCACCATATACTTCGTAATAAACGTTGATACCATTAACCGGTGCGTAACCACTGTTTGAAGGCTTGGTCTGTTGCCCGCTTGATGGAGACGCTATAAACATAATTGCAATTAGTAGTATTAATCTAAAAGGATTATGTGTTTTGAGTAAATATTTCATAACGCTGTTTAAATTTTTAATTTATTAATAATACAACGCCACTAATTACTTGACCCTTTAGTTTTGGGCAAATTCCACAATCCATTCGATACCGTATTTGTCTCTAAAGCAACCAAAATATGAATCCCAGGGACTATCACCAATAGGCCCTTCTATTTGTCCTCCTGCTGAAAGCCCATTAAATAATTTGTCTGCTTCTTCTTTACTTTCTACACTGATTACAATTTTACTTCTGTTCTCATTTTCGTTTGTTTTTCCCATAATTTCCGGAACATCATTTGCCATCAACATACTACTTTTACCGATAGGCAAAGCAATATGCATAATTTTATTTTCTTCTTTTTCCGCAACCCTGAATTCAGGACTTGCAAGGTCTTTGAAACGAATAATCTTTGCAAACTCGCCGCCAAATACTGATTTGTAGAAGGTAAATGCTTCTTCGGCATTTCCGTTGAAGTTAATGTGAGGATTGATGAGTGCCATAATTTTTATTTTTTAGATTATAAAATTCGTTACTTTATTATTTGTTTTGACTGCCGTCCCGATAGCTATCGGGATCATTTTTGCGATAAAGTCTCCAACAGGTCTTCCAGACTTTTCAATGTCATCATAAATCCTTCCTTGAAGCCCATTTCAATCATCTTCTCCATGCGCTCAAGGGATTCATTATATATACTAACCCGCACTTTTGTCTTTCCGTTTTGTTCGCTGAAGGTCAGATCCCAATCAGAACCCGGCAATTCAGGGTTTTCATCTTTGTCTGCAAAGGCATTCAGGAATTTGAAATTTGTTTTTGGGGTAATGGAAGTATGTTTCTGGATTGACCAACGCTCCTGGCCTTCCGGACTAACCATGGCATAGAATCTTCGTCCGCCAACTTCAAAATTCATAGACTTTGTTTTTGAGGACCAGGGTTTAGGTGCCCACCACTGGTCAAGAATTTCCTGTTTGGTAAAAGCATCCCATACCAGCGAAAGCCCGGCATCAAATTCCCTGTTTACTAATGCCGTTTTTGTTGCTTTGTCAACAGTGAAATCAAACAGCAGATCATTTTTCATTTTTTCTGTTTTTTAAGTGTTAATAATACTTCGTCAAGTTGTTTGAACCTGGTTTCCCAGATTTTTCTGAATTGGTCTAACCATTTATCAATCTCTTTCATTTTTTGAATTTCAAGTGAGTAATAAATTTCCCTGCCTTGATGTTCCTGTTTTACCAATTCGCATTCTGTGAGTATGCGAAGGTGCTTGGAAACAGATTGCCGGGTAGTGTTGAAGTTGTCGGCAATGGCGTTCGGTGTCATTGCCTGCAATGCAATTAGGGTAATAATTGCCCGCCTTGTCGGGTCGGCTATTGCCTGGAAAATGTCTCGTCTCATTTTATTTAAATTTTTACTTGCGCAGCTAATCGGTTGCAAATATAAGTGCAACTATTCAGCTTCGCAAATTTTTTTCCATAGAGAAGCTATGGAGAAGTTTGAATCCGATAGCTATCGGATCGCAGGGTACCGCTGTACAATCCATTCTTCTTAGTGTATCAAACTATGAAAGTGGCTGATTAGACTGGATGGAACAAATACGATAAGTCAAACTTTTTGAAAGAATTAAAAGGCATTTTCGGGAAAGAAAGAATGATAAACAAATACTTTCGCTACTTATCGTTCTAAAACAAGAACTGTAGACCCGATGCGAATCGAACCCCCGCCCGTACCGAACGGTGTGTTCGGGCGGGTGTATCAAAAGTTAGAAATCTTCGACTGGTGTATAGGATAGATCTGAAAAAAAAGATTATAATCAATATTGATCACTCCAAGAGGAGGGATTAAACCATTCTTCAATTTTATCATGTTCGTTTGTCTTACTGTCTTTGAATGAATATTCATTGGTAGCGGGATCATATCTATAATCCTTCATCCAATCCTGAATCCGGGAGGCGGTCAATTCAATGGCATCCATAATAAATTCAATTTCTGCATTGGTCATCGTTGGATGTATCGACAGCCGGATCCAACCCGGTTTGCTCAGGAGATATCCTGCGCGAAGGGAAGCCAGTATTTTATATGAACGGGCCTTATCAACATGGAGTAACATATGCCCATAGGTTCCCGCGCAGGAGCAGCCACCTCTTGCCTGAATACCAAACCTGTCGTTCAGAATCCTGACAATTAAATTATAATGGACTTCTTTTACAATAAAGGAAATAACTCCCAAGCGTTTTTTAATATGGCCTTCAAGTACTTCAACATTTTTGATTGTTGAGAATCTGGTGAAAATGATTTGCAAAATTTCTTTTTCCCGATTTAGTATATTCTCGACGCCCATTTCTTCCTTCAAACGGATACACATAGCCGCTTTTATGCCCTGTAAAAATGGCGGTGTGCCGCCATCTTCCCGGTGTTCTATGGCTGCAAGATAGTTACGGCCCTTCCAGGGGTTACTGTATAACAGCGTTCCACCGCCTGGCTGATCGGGAACTTTATTGGAATAGATTTTCTTATTAAAGATCAGAACACCGGGAGTGCCGGGACCGCCTAAAAACTTATGGGGCGAAAAATAAATAGCATCTAAATGGGCGCCGTGCAGGGCGGGGTGCATATCCATGTGAATATACGGCGCAGAGCAGGCGAAGTCGACAAAGCATAATCCGGCATACTGATGAACCAGTCTTGCGATTTCATGATAGGGTGTTTGAATGCCCGTAACATTTGAACAGGCAGTTACGGCAGCTATTTTATTTTTTTTATGTTTAAATTTTTCCAATAAATCCCTGAAACCTTCCAAATCGACATTCCCGTTTCCGGCACAGGGAATTATCTCAACATCCGCAACGGTCTCAAGCCAGGAGACCTGATTACTATGATGCTCCATATGGGTGACAAAGACAATGGGTTTCAAAACATCATCCAACCGGAGGAATTCAATGCCGTCCTTTTTTACGTAATCCAGGACGCGTTCGGGGATCCTCATGCCAAGGATCCTCTGTAGTTTGTTTACAGCGGCTGTCATTCCACTGCCGCAAAAAACCAATGAATCATCTCGGTTTGCGTTTACATGTTTCTTAATAATGACTTTAGCTTTCTCATAGGCTTTGCTCATCAAAGTTCCGGTAACGGTAGCTTCGGTATGTGTATTGGCGAGAAAGGGCAATACCTGTTTTTGCAAACATTCTTCAATAGGGCGGTAGGCCCTGCCGCTTGCCGTCCAGTCGGCATAAACAATTTCTTTTTTTCCGAAAGGGGATTCAAAGATTTGTTTATCCCCGATAATACCAGCGCGGAAGAATGGGAAATAATTTCGGGTTATAGTTTTTTTACCGGTACAAATCATTGTAACCTTTATTTTGACGGTGTGTTATTAAAAATGCTGAAGAGATCGTAGGGATGTTTACTAAACTGACCGTTGAATAAAAAGACAGTTAGCATAATATAAGCAACAAATACAAAAATGATGAGAATCTGTATTGCGGACGTTTTTTGAATATCCTGTTTTGATTTTTTATCACAAACTTCTCCGGGGCAGTGTTGCGCTTTTTCTTTATAAAACAAGTTATAGAATTTACATCCCAGGCAAATGCCAAAGGCCGATTCAAAGAAAAGGAATACCAGGCAGATCAGGCAGACAATACCCGTTACCGGGCTATATGAATTAACCAGTACCATGAGGGTGAACATGGTAGCCGACAGCGCCACGCCAATAGTCCACGCAAACTTTTTTTGACGTGCCCCGACATATTCCGGAACCTGATTTCGTACGATCAAACGGCCAATTATTAATGTAGGTGAAAATTTAGGGTTAATAAAAACACGTATAATGAAGTCCGTCAGGAATATTGTTATAACATACTTTATGGGCAAAAAATTATTCCTGAACACGATCAGCATTAAAGACATGAAGGTGGCAAAGAAAAGTATGCCGGCGGATGCCCTGATTTCCCGTTCATTCAGAACCGGAATATCATAGCCTTTTACAGTTTCCCCGAATTGTATTATTTTATTCATGGTTTTGATTTTATTCATCACAAGAGTATTTAATTATCCGAAGCAATTACTACTCCTGTCAATAAACAGCGGATTATGGTAAACAAACAACAATGCCCGGTCAATCGCATGGCACAGCAAAGGAAAGAATTCACTATTATCACAGCGGAGAGAACGCTGAGCGGCCAGGCTGGTAGACTATTTCCCGTTATTGGTTTACCGGGATTGCAGTTCTATAGATTGGGGAATTAATCGGGAAATATTTGCCGATATTTATCCTGCTAAACAATGGAATGAAAAAGCTATCAGATATAAGGAGGATTAAATTTTACCTTTGGATTGGTCTTGGCTTTTTGCTTGTGGGAATGCTAACTAATTTATCAGAAGACCCTGATACCTTTTGGAAAAGGGCTTTGGATGACGGCTGGCGGACGGTCTATGTTACCGCTGTCAACTATGTTTTGTTTGAGTACAGCATTCCCAGGCTTGGCTGGAAACGGTTTATTAAATCTTTTCTACTTATAGTTCTTCATATTTTTATGTATTCTTTTGGTCTTTATGTATGGCGCTACATAGGCATCAGACTATCCATTTATAGTCCCTTTGGAACTGTAAACCGTGAAGAACAGATTAGTGTGCAAATGGGATTTAGTGTCGGGTCGGTTTTGTTTTTTGGAATTGTGCGGCATATCTATAATTATATCCGTTTAAAGCAAACAGCGCAGCAGCTAAAGATTGAAAAGCAACAGGCGGAGTTGAATTATCTTAAGTCACAGACCAACCCGCATTTTTTATTCAACACCTTAAATAATATTTATTCGCTGGCAAGGGATAAATCCGACCTGGCGCCTGAATCGATCCTGCGTCTTTCAAAGATGCTGCGTTATATGCTGTATGAAACCAGCGGACCCTTTATCGCTATAGCACAGGAAGTGAAAATTATTACTGATTATATCGCCCTTGAAAAATTGCGTTACGATGACTCTTTGCGTATCAATTTCAACCATGATATAGAAGACATGAAACAATCCCTGCCGCCATTGCTCCTGATTCCATTGGTTGAAAATGCGTTTAAACACGGTGTATCTGAAACAAGAAGCCAGCCATTCGTTGACCTACATCTTTCGGTTAATAAGCGGCACCTAACATTTATTGTAAAAAATTCCTCTGAAACATTTACGGAACAGGGTGCTGTAAAAGAAAATATCGGACTTAGTAACCTGCGGCGCCAGCTGGAGCTTCTTTATAATGAATACAATCTGTCGGTTGAGCAAAGCAAAGCTGTATTCACCGCTATTTTAAAAATTGATCTCGCAAGCCATGCCTAACATAAAATGTATCATAATAGAGGATGAGCCCCTGGCAGTAAAAGTTTTATCTGATTATATTTCGGAGGTGACATTTCTTGAACTGCAGGGTGCATTTAAAGATGCTATTCTAGCTAGCGAATTCCTTCGGAAAAATAAAACGGATCTTATATTTTTAGATATCCACCTCCCTAAATTAAAAGGGATGGCCTTCATAAAAACACTTGCCAATCCGCCAGCAGTAATAATTACAACCGCCTATCACCAGTACGCCGTGGAAGGATTTAATTTAAATGTAACGGATTACCTGCTAAAGCCATTTGATTTTGAACGATTCTTAACAGCAGTAACAAAGGTAAAAACGGCGCAAACCGGTGAGCAGGAACCCGCTGAAAGCAAGGAAGTAAAGGATTTTATATTTGTGAATGTTCAGAAAAAGAAAGTGAGAATTTTATTTTCAGAGATTGTTTATATAGAAAGTCAGCGTGAATACATCAAAATCGTTACAACTAAAAATGAATACCTGTCAAAGATGGGTACGCATGAAATAGAGGCTATTTTGCCGGCTAATCACTTCCGGCGGATTCACCGGTCATATATCATTTCCATGAGTAAGGTGGAATCATACACGGCAGAAATGGTTGAACTTAATGGCATCGCTATCCCGGTAGGAAGGGCGTACAGGGATGTGATGGAAAACCTGTAGTCAGGACCGGCTATAACCCGACCCTGTGTTTGGATTGAAAAAATACCCTTATTGATACCAGGGATATAAAACTTGAAATAATACCTATTGAAATACTTAATCAGGTCATTCAAGGCAATTGTTGGAGTTGTGTGCCGATCATTTTAAATATTAATCTATGACTAGGACGCTTGAAAAAATCAGTGACATCAAATTTATCGCCGTTGTAATAATATTACTTAACACATTCTGTGCAACTGCCCAACTATATCCGCATGAAGGATACCTTGATGTTAAGGGTGGTAAAGTATGGTACAGAATAGTTGGCAGTGGCAATAAAACGCCTTTGCTTTTATTGCATGGCGGGCCGGGTGCTACAAGCTATTATTTAAATCCCCTTAATGAATTAGCCAAAGACAGACCGGTCATCTTTTTTGATCAGTTAGGTTGCGGACGTTCAAGCAGAATAACAGATACTTCTTTAATGAACCTTGATAATTATGTGGAGGAAGTAGCGCAACTAAAGGAGGCGCTGGGCATTAATGAATATTACCTCTATGGCCATTCCTGGGGAACGATGCTGGGGATGGATTACTATTTGAAGCATCCTGAAGGAATTAAGGCGATTATTTTCAGTAGTCCTTTATTCAGCACCGATTTATGGATAACTGATGCGCAGCTACTTATCAAAACATTACCTGATTCGGTGCAACATACTATCGGCCTGAATGAGCAGCATCAGACCTATTCATCGCCGGACTACCAAAGAGCAGTACAGATCTATTATCATCATTTCCTGATAAGAACGGAAAAATATCCGGCTGATCTGGATAGTACCAGTAAATCATTTGGCGAAAACGTATATGCCTATATGTGGGGCCCTAGTGAATTTAAAGCTACTGGTACGCTTAAAAACTATAACAGGTTACAGGAACTGGCCAAAATAATGGTGCCTGTGTTACTTACCTGTGGCGAGTACGATGAAGCAAGGCCAGCTACCGTAAAGTATTATCAAAGTTTACTACCCGGTTCTAAACTTATCGTGATTAAGAACTCAGGACATAATACCATGATTGATAATACTGAGGACAACAATGAGGCCATTGGCGGGTTTTTGAAGAAGATGGATAAATGATAGCGCTTTGCCCCGGAATCTGGTTTGATTTATATTTTGTTCCATCCATAAAAAATAAAACTTTACTCTTCTGGTGTTGTGTCCCGCATCCTTTATGTTGACAGAGTCGAACCGAAGTTTTGCCTTTCACTGGGAAAAGACGTAGCTATTTGTATGACCAAAAGCAAAGTCAAATCGGGAAGGGAGAATATCAGAACGCCCGAAATATTAAAACTATTAAGGACAGATAACATGTCTGGCGAATCACCTGAACTAATTGAACTTTTCGAAAGACAAGATGATGCCTTTAAGGGAAAGCTCATATCAAAATTATAAAAACTTAACTGACCCATAATAATTGTTATGCACTACTGGGGCAGATGGAAGCTGTGTTTCAATAGTTACGGAATCGTTGTAAAATCAGTCGGCCGGCCCGTACGGAATACCATTTTACGAACATCGGAAAGCCCTGATCGTTGCCGTCAGTTATACGGACACTCGGTCGATTCGACAGATTTGAACTTCCCTCTATTTTTTTCCATAAGAAAGCAGACTACCCAAAATTTATAGACCCGGTAACTCCATGCGGCAATTGCCCGTGCAAGGAATATGCAAAATAAGTATAGTAGCTCTTGCCGAAAGAAGCTATTAACCAATCGCCGCTTTGAGGCGACTGGCTATATCATTTTTTGTGATCATGGGCGTGTAAGCGGTATCCCAGGTTGAAAAAAATTTCGGACCCCATCCTGTTTTTCGCTTTTGTTTTAACGCTGCGAATTCGACTGGCCAACACTGAAAGATATGCTGAACCAAATTCAGCATTATTTTCTGGAGGGTTGGCGTGTTATTTTTCAAGGTTGTTCAAAAC
The DNA here is from genome assembly GCA_025963615.1 of Chitinophagaceae bacterium. Classification (GTDB taxonomy): domain Bacteria; phylum Bacteroidota; class Bacteroidia; order Chitinophagales; family Chitinophagaceae; genus JAFDYH01. The sequence goes on from JAOQAL010000409.1 coordinate 9,280, forward strand.
AAATTATTGAAAGCTTTGAAAGGCTGTAAAACTTGTAACAGAATATTTGACACCCATAATAGATATATCTTTAACAAAATTCTTCATAGGTTATTGGTTACTGCCCAGTACATGAAATTACAAGGAGTAAATAACCAAAAATCTTAATCAATTCCATATGAAAAAAATCTACGTTATCAATTCAATACAAAATTTATCTAAGAAAATTCAATCTGGATTATTCTTTATCCTCAGCTTTTTACTGATAACAGGCAATTTTGCTCAGGCTCAAACAGGTGTAACCTGGACGACACAGATCACAGGATTAGATAACAGTTGGCGTTCTATTGCCTACGGCAATGGCTTGTTTGTGGCGGTGGCCATTACAGGAACAGGCAACCGGTTGATGACCAGCGCGGATGGCATTGTCTGGACGATCCGCAGTTCAGCAGCAGATAACAGTTGGACTTCGGTTGTCTACGCTAATGGTTTGTTTGTGGCAGTGGCAAATTCAGGAACCGGCAACCGGGTGATGACCAGCCCCGACGGCATGACCTGGACGATCCGCAGTTCCGCAGCAGATAACCAATGGACTTCGGTTACCTACGGCAATAGCTTGTTTGTGGCGGTGGCCAATACAGGGACAGGCAACCGGGTGATGACCAGCGCGGATGGCATGACCTGGACGATCCGCAGTTCCGCGGCAGATAACTTTTGGACTTCTGTTGTCTACGGCAATGGCCTGTTTGTGGCGGTGGCACAAACAGGAACAGGCAACCGGGTGATGACCAGCCCGGATGGCATGACTTGGACGATCCGCAGTTCCGCAGCAGATAACAGTTGGACTTCGGTTATCTACGGCAATAGCTTGTTTGTGGCGGTGGCCAATACAGGGACCGGCAACCGGGTGATGACCAGCCCCGATGGCATTGTCTGGACGATCCACAGTTCAGCGGCGAATAACAGTTGGACTTCGGTTACTTATGCTAATAGCTTATTTGTGGCGGTGGCCTCTACTGGAGCCGGCAACCGGGTGATGACCAGTCCCGATGGCATTACCTGGACAATTGTCAATCATCTTGCAGATAACCAATGGACTTCTGTTGTCTACGGCAATAGCTTGTTTGTGGCGGTGGCGAGTTCAGGAACCGGCAACCGGGTAATGACCAGCCCGGATGGCATTACCTGGACGATCCGCAGTTCAGCAGCAGATAACTCTTGGACTTCTGTTGTCTACGGCAATGGCCTGTTTGTGGCGGTGGCACAAACAGGAACAGGCAACCGGGTAATGACCAGTCCGGATGGCATTACCTGGACGATCCGCAGTTCAGCAGCAGATAACAATTGGTATGCTGTTGGCTACGGTAATGGTTTGTTTGTGGCGGTGGCCACTTCAGGAACTGGCAATCGGGTAATGACCAGCCCGGATGGCGTGACCTGGACGATCCGCAGTTCCGCAGCAGATAACAATTGGCGTTCTATTGTCTACGGCAATGGCCTGTTTGTGGCGGTGGCCAGTACAGGGGTCGGCAACCGGGTGATGACCAGCCCGGACGGCATGACCTGGACGATTCGCAGTTCCGCAGCAGATAACAGTTG
>JAOQAL010000432.1 GCA_025963615.1 Chitinophagaceae bacterium
CAGGTCAATTATTTCAAGCCGGTCCCGTAAAGCGGGTTGAATATTCTGCATGTTATTGGCCGTAGCAATAAATAATACTTTGCTCAGGTCATATTCAAGTTCCAGGTAGTTATCATAAAAACTATTGTTCTGCTCCGGATCCAGAACTTCAAGCAGGGCACTGGATGGATCGCCCCGAAAATCGCTGCCTACTTTATCTATTTCATCCAGAATCATTACAGGATTGGATGATTTTGTCTTGCGGATCAATTGAAGTATACGGCCGGGCATCGCGCCAATATAAGTTTTACGGTGACCCCTTATTTCACTTTCATCATGCAAGCCACCGAGGCTTAACCTGACATATTTCCTGCCGATTGCACTTGCGATACTACGTCCCAATGAAGTTTTGCCAATACCGGGAGGTCCTACAAAACAAAGTATCGGGCTTTTCATATCACCTTTCAATTTCAACACCGCAATATATTCGAGTATCCGTTCTTTTATTTTGTCCATCCCGTAATGATCTTCATCCAGCACTTTTTTCGCTTTCTTAAGATCATAATGATCTTCCGTGTATTCATTCCAGGGAAGCTCAAGCATCAGGTCAAGATGGTTATATACAATTGAATAATCCGGTGTACTGGGGTGCATCCTTTCCAGCTTTTCAATTCCTTTTTGAAACATTTCCTTTGCAGAAGCTGGCCATTTTTTTGTCTCGCCCTTCTTCTGCATTTGCTTTATTTCCTGCAAATTAGAATCGCCACCCAACTCATCTTTAATACTCTTTAATTGCTGTTGCAGAAAATAATCGCGCTGCTGCTTGTCTAGTTCCGCTTTTGTTTTATTCGTTACTTTATTTTTTAATTCCGCGAACTGCAATTCTTTTTGCAGTAGCTGCATCAGCAAATCAGCCCGTTCGCGGATATTATTTAACTCCAATAACCGCTGTTTTTCTTTTATATCCGTATTCAGGTTGCCGGAAACAAAATGAATGAGAAAAGACGGGCTTTCAATATTGCGGAGAATGATAGAAGCCTCAGAAGGTATATTCGGTGACAACTGAATAATTTCAGTCGCCAGGTCTTTAATATTGGAAACATAGGCTTCAAAATCCGGATCTTTAGGGGATTCGTCTTCCGGTAATGTCAGAATTTTCGCTTTGAAATAAGGGTCATCTGAAATTGCCGATTCTACCATAAAGCGGCTTTTCCCCTGAATGATGATGGTGGTGCCGCCGTCTGGCATTTTTATTTGCTTAACAATTTTTGCTACGGTACCAATATTTACTAAATCAGAAAAAGCGGGATCTTCTACCGTACTGTCTTTTTGCGCAAGCACTCCGACCAATTTGTCAGTTTTGTAAGCATCATTAACCGCTTTTATACTTTTATCCCTGCCAACCGTTATAGGCAGAACTACGCCTGGAAACAGCACGGTGTTGCGGAGTGGTAAAATGGGAATTTCAGTGGGAATCTCGATTCCGTCTGCATTATCACCTTCACTTTCATTTAATGGAATGATGGGCAAAAAATCTGTATCGTCTTCAGCCTTCATAAATATTTTTTCAAAACTCATAATCAGTCTTTTATTAGACAATATGGCACTGCGAACTGCAGAACCTTAAATATACAATAGGATTAGGTAGTTGTCAAGATTCGTGCCTATTGGAGAAAAAGACAGGTAGCCCCCTGGCGCAATGTCATTAAGTTAAGGGAATACACAAAATGTCACCCTTTTAGTTTTATGAGAGGCCCAAGATGCTGGATACTAGATACTGCATGCTAGATGCTAGATAGGCCACAACGCGGCTAAACTCCTTAACTTAATGACATGGCCCCTGGCGATATTTCTGTTACAAACAGATAATATGCACTTTAATGCCTGATTTTTTCATCATTTCCGCTTAGTTTCAATACCATAAAAAATCCCCCTGTAACAGGGGGATTAAGTTCATCCAGGTATCCGATTTTAAAAAGCCACACCCAGCGATAATTGGATTGTTTGATTTTTCCACTTATTCTGGTCGTCTATGTCATTAATATTATTTAAGCCTACCGCGTAACGCCCCGTTACGCGAAGATTATTCAGTTTTACAACAGCTCCGGCCAACATGGAAAAATCCCCGTTTTTAAAGGCTTCACCGCCATTTTGCAGGACTGTTTGGCTTTGATCAATGAGCACACCAAATTGAGGACCCGCCTGAATGGAAAGCGGCCCTACAATTTTATAATTTAAAAGTATTGGCAGGGATAAATAGTTCAGTTTAACGCTTCGTTGCGGAGAATTGACGACCCCCTGGTAAACATGGCTGAAAGAACTGTCAATGGTTGTTGAGTACTGGTTATACAATACTTCCGGCTGCAACGAAAAGTTTCTTCCCAAACCAATTTCAGCAAAGCCGCCTACATGATACCCGTATTTAAATTCATCGGCAAACGATTTACCCTCAATCCGGGTAATATTAGCCCCGGCTTTTATCCCAATATGGAATTGAGCCATCAGGGTGTGTGAAATGAAAAGAA
>JAOQAL010000461.1 GCA_025963615.1 Chitinophagaceae bacterium
CCGATAGCCAGTTCGTCGTTTCACAGGATATAAATGTTGGTGGTACTACACAGAACGCGATTATTACACTTAAACATTAAATAATCGGGCAGGTGCTTAAGGGTTGCCAACTTTTGAAAGGCCGAAGGGTTGCCAACCTTTGAAAGGTTGGCAACCCTTTGACCATGTTCAGGAGAGATATTTGCCGACAATCGGCACCCTTCGTCCGATGCCAAAAGCCTTGCAGCTTACACGGATAATGGGGCAGAACTGGTTGCGTTTATATTCATTGGTATTTACCAGTTTTAAAATCCGGGTTACCAGGGCGGAATCAAATCCTTTGTCAATAATTTCTTTGGGACCTTTTCTTAATTCGATATACTCGTATAACACGCGGTCAAGGGTATCATAATCCGGCAAACTATCACTGTCCTTCTGGTTGGGACGCAGTTCCGCGGAAGGCGGCTTTGTAATAATATTCAGCGGTATCACCTGCCGGCCGGCTGGCCGGTTCCTTTGGTTGATATATTTTGCCAGCGCATATACCTGCACTTTATACAAGTCGCCCAATACACCCAGGCCCCCGGCCATATCGCCATATAACGTTCCATAGCCCGTTGCCAGTTCACTTTTATTGGACGTATTTAAAAGAATATAACCAAATTTATTTGCAATCGCCATCAGGAGGTTTCCTCTTGTGCGGGCCTGGATATTTTCTTCAGCAAGGCCAAAAGGCAACTCTTTAAAAACGGGCTTCAACTCCGTTAAAAAACTTTCATAAATGTTTTTGATCGGCACCACGTTATAAGCATTTTGCAGACTCTTACTCAATTCTTCCGCATCGTCCACAGAATGTGATGTGGAATATTGAGATGGCATGAGTACGGCCAGCACATTTTCTTTTCCCAGGGCCTCCACGGCCAACGCCTGTACCACCGCGCTGTCAATGCCTCCGGACGCACCCAGGATCGCTTTTTTAAAACCCATTTTACTGAAGTAATCCCGGATACCAAGGATCAGGGCGTGGTATATCTCATCAATATTCTTTTCATTGGTGAGGTATTTAATAGTATCCTCCCCCACCCCTACTTCACTGGCGGAATAATAATATTTTTCGTTGACGGCATGTTGAAATGATTGGTCCTTTCTTGCCAGCTCCTCCAGTTCAAAAGTCCCGTAATCTTCTTCAAAATATTTCATCTCTTTTATCTTATTACCATTGACATCATACACCAGGCTGCCACCATCAAAAACAATTTCTGTCTGGGAACCTACCGTATTACAATAAAGCATCGGCAGTTTATATTTAACCGTATGGGCTTTGACAATACTGTTCCGCACTACATCCTGCGCATAGTTATACGGTGAAGCCGAAATATTAATCATAACATCCGGCTGAAAGGGCATTAATTTTTCCATTGGGGTGATGCGGTACAAGGGATTATCATCCATATTCCAGATGTCTTCGCAAATAGTAACCGCTAATTTCTTTCCTTTGAATTCTACTATTTTCCATTCATCGGCAGGTTCGAAATAACGGTATTCATCAAATACATCGTAGTTCGGTAACAACGTTTTATGTATTTCCGCTTTTATTTCCTTTTCGTGCAATAAAAACGCGGCATTAAAAAGGTCCTTGCCCTCTCCTTTCGGATTGCGGGCCGGGCTGCCAATCAACACGCCAATGGTATCAGCATGCTCTTTGATTGCATTGACTGAGGCATAACATTGATTGATAAAGTCATTAAATTCAAGGAAGTCTCTGGGCGGATAACCGCATACACATAATTCTGAAAATACCACCAGGTCAGCCTGTTGCTTTTTCGCCCATCCAATGCCGGAAATAATCTTCTTTACGTTTTCTTCAAAATTGCCGATATGATAATTTTGCTGTGCTAAGGCTATTTTCATACGGCAAATTTACGATCCTTGTGCCAATCCCCTGGTTTGTTAAGGAAGGAATAAAAAGACAACCCTGAACCGTCCTGCATTACCTTCGCACACAACATTGAAAACTCAAATTCGTTTCTGGAAACATGAAAAGAATATTTCTACTTGTCATTTGGATCACCATCATTTTTGTTTCGTGCAAAGCCAAGAAGGGTGTTCCAGATGTATCTGGAATAAAAGTGGATCTTCCTGTACAACGGTTCGATAAAGATTTTTTTGCTATTGACAGTAATGCGATGACAACGGTTTTGCCTTTGCTACAAAATAAGTACCCGGAGTTTTTACCCATTTTTATAAATAACATTCTTGGACTAGGCCCGCTGCGACCCGATAATGCAGCGGCTTATGAAGGAGCGAAACATTTTTTGCATTTAACAAAGCCAATTTATGATTCAGTAGCCGCCGTATTCCCAACTGCTGACGGGATGCAGAGAGATTTCGAAGAGGCCTTCAGGTATGTAAAAAAATATTTTCCCACATATAAAGCGCCGGATAAAATTATCACCCTGGTGGGACCGATTGATGGGCTTGCTAAAATGGGAACCGAGGTCACCCCCAATTTTATCGGGGCTGGTTTTTTAGGGATCAGTTTACAATTTTATCTCGGTAAAGATTATTCCGCTTACAACGATGAATATTTTATTATCAATGTGGCGCCGCAATACCGCAGCCGTCGTTTTGAAAAACAGTATATCGTACCGGATGCTATGAAATTAATTGTAGACGATTTATTTCCTGATAATACGCAGGGAAGGCCCCTTATTGAACAACTAGTTGAAAAAGGAAAACAATGGTGGTTACTGGATCAATTTTTACCGGAAGCCGCTGACTCATTGAAAACAGGCTATACTCAAAAGCAACTGGAATGGTGCAAAGTGAATGAAGGCTTGATATGGAATTATATTGTGACCAATGAAAACATTTACACGGTTGATCCGGTGTCCATTCAACAATATATCGGTGAAGCGCCCTTCACACAAAACATGTCTGACGCTTCGCCGGGAAATATCGGCGCCTGGGTTGGCTGGCAGATTGTAAAAAAATATGCTGAAAACAACTCCGCAATTTCACCAGAAGGGGTGATGAACTCAGATGTAAAGAAGATTCTTGAAGGGGCGAGATATAAACCGAAGTAGTTTGGTGTTTGGGGTTTGGGGTTTGGGGTTTGGAGTTAGTTTATCAGAAGATGCTGCAGGGCAGTCACACAATTAAAGATGGAAATTTAGTGGAGAGTTATTTCAGCGGAATGATTATTTCATAATGCGCAGGGCTATTAAGTATCTTCTTATATCAACCTGTTCGCAACTTCAAACTTCAAATTCCAAACTCAACTAGTTCCCTTTAAACGGAACAACCATTTCAAAGGCCGGGATATTGACCTCAAACATTGTTTTATTATTCAGGTTTTCCATCTGGTACGTACCGTGCATTTTTCCCATTTCAGTACGAAGATTGCAACCACTCACATATTCATATTTCTCTCCCGGCGCTAAGGTAGGTTGTACCCCAACTACTCCTTCGCCTTCCACTTCGCGATAGGTGCCATTGCTATCAAAAATATTCCAATAGCGCCGGTGAAGCTTTACAGAAAAAGGATTATGATTTTCGATGGTAATACGGTAAGCGAACATGTACTCCGACTGCAGCGGGTTGCTGTAATCAGGTTGGTAGAAAGTTTCTACACTTACTTCAACACCTTCGGAGATTTTACTTGTCATACAGTTACTTATGTAAATTTAGGTAAAAACAACAAAGTTGTGAGTAGTTTTAGCAGAATTCATATTCCTTTCGATGGCAACCCCTAATTTTGATACCCACACTTAAAAAATCTCAGTATATGAAAATTGCTGTTGCAAAAGGAGATGGAATAGGGCCGGAAATAATGCAGGCCGTGCTTAAGATATTTGAGGCTAATAAAGTGCCGCTTGAGTATGATTTTGTAGACATGGGCAAATGGGTGTTCGATAAGGGTTTTAATAATGGTATGACCCCGGAGTCAAAACTTACGATCGAGAATCTCGGCATATTGTTTAAAGGCCCAATGGAAACCCCAAAGGGTAAAGGTGTGAAAAGCGTGAATGTAACGGCACGGAAAACCTGGAATACCTATGCGAACAAGCGGGTTTTTCAAACCTTACATGGTGTGGATACCGTTTTCAGTAAAGCAGGCATTCCAATCGATATTACCGTGGTTCGTGAAAATATTGAAGATACCTATGGCGGTATTGAACATATGCTTACCCATGATGTCGCATTAAGCCGCCGTTTTATTACCAGGCCCGGAAGCCTGCAGCTGATAAAATATGCTTTTGAGATGGCCAGGCAAAAAAATGCGAGACGTATAACGTGCGGGCATAAGGCCAATATTATGAAAATAACAGACGGACTGTTTCTTGATTGTTTTTATGAAGTAGCTAAAGAATACCCTGAATTAAAATCCGATGATGTAATAGTAGATGATTTATGTATGAAGCTCGTGACGCGGCCTGATACGTTTGACGTTGTCGTGCTGACTAATTTGCAGGGCGATATTGTATCAGATCTTTGTGCCGGCCTGGTGGGGGGATTAGGTTTTGCACCTTCGGCAAATATTGGCGACCATATCTGCATTTTCGAAGCAGTACATGGAACAGCACCGGATATTGCGGGAAAGAATATTGCCAATCCCACGGCCCTTTTATTAAGCGGCATTGCCATGTTGCGCCATTTAGGTTATATGAAAAACGCCGCAGAAATAGAAAATGCTTTACTCTATACGTTAGAGAAAGGTGTTCACACAGGCGATTTTGGTGACAAGAGTAAGCCCTCATTAAACACGACCGAATTTGCCGATACGATTATCAGCAATTTTGGAAAAACGCCTGAACTGGGCGCTAAAGAATTACTGCCCAATAAGCCGGCCGTTCAAACGGTTTTTCACCTGGACCGAAATCCAATGATGGTCTCTAAAGAAGAATTCCAGGAAAAAATAATCGGAGTAGATATGTTCATTGAAAGTGATGAACAACCGGGCATTATAGCGCATAAATGCCAACGTCATGCCGGAGTGAAATTCAATCTTATTAATGTCAGCAACCGGGGCACCCAGGTATGGCCGACCGGCTCCGTATTTACCAACCTCGTGAATCAATATAATGTACGTTTTGAAAGCCTGGATGGCAGCCCACTCAATCAGCAGGACATTATCGGGCTGTATGTAAGCCTGAGCGGAAATTTCAAGATCTGTTCCCTGGAGCTCTTAAATATGTGGGGTGATAAACGATCTTATAGCCTGGCACAGGGTCAATAAAGCCTCAGGGAGAAATGAGTTTAAGAAATTCATCTTTTTTTCGTTTAGAGACGCTGATGGCATCTCCATTTTGCATTACCACTTCACCACCCTCGCCGCGGATATAGCTGTCGACGAAAGAAAGATTAATCAGGTGCAAATTGTGGACTCTGTAAAAGCGGTATTTTAACAACAGTTCTTCCAGGTTCTTTAAAAGCATAGCAACCTTTGCTATGTTGCCATTATTCAATATGACACTGGAATAACCCTCTCCTGATTCAATGCGGACAATGGTATTTATCTGAAAAAATTTAAGTCCTTCGTGCGTAGGAACAGCGATCTTATCATCCTGCGAGATTTTTTCACTCAGACTTTGACGAAGAACGTGGAGCCTTTCCCTGGTCAACCGGGCACGGTTTTCCACCAGCCGGTCGACGCAGCTTTGCAAATCCTTTACAGAAACAGGCTTTACCAGGTAATCAAAAGCGCTGATACGGATGGCATCCACCGCATAATGATTGTATGCTGTAGTAAAAACGATTTCAAAATTCACGTCCCCCAGTTCCTCAATCATTTTAAATCCATTCATCCGGGGCATATCGATGTCCAGGAAAACCACATCCGGTTTATAATGATGAATAAATAAAATAGCTTCTTCGGGCTGCTGCGCAGTTACAATTATTTTTA
>JAOQAL010000498.1 GCA_025963615.1 Chitinophagaceae bacterium
AGTTCAGCAGTTTTTACAACTGTTAATACAAAATCCTGCCCCTCAAATTTCTCTTTTGGTTTTACGCAATTGTCGCAAAATCCGCAGTCCTTGTGTACAAATTCACCAAAATAATGCAGCAATTGTCTTCTCCTGCATACTGAAGATTCTGCATAGAACGACATCTCCTGCAACAGGTGTTTTGCATTGTCCCTTTCGGTTACCGATTTATCTTTGTTGAATTTTTCAAGTTTGATAATGTCATTGTAGCTGTAAAACATCAGGCAGTTGCCTTCCAGTCCATCTCTTCCGCCCCTTCCTGTTTCCTGGTAATAGCCTTCTAATGATTTAGGAGCATCGTAATGAATAACAAACCGGACATCTGGTTTATCGATCCCCATTCCAAATGCTATGGTAGCCACAATTACGTCAGCATCCTCATTTAAAAATGCGTCCTGGTTATTCATTCTTACGTTTGATTCCAGTCCGGCGTGATAAGGGAGGGCCTTTACATCATTCACTTTAAGCAACTCAGCGATCTCTTCTACTTTTTTCCTGCTCAGGCAATAAATAATCCCTGATTTTCCCTTGTTGTTTTTAATGTACTTGATGAGTTGCTTTTTGGTATTTTGCTTGGGACGAACTTCATAATACAGGTTTTTCCTGTTAAAAGAAGATTTAAACAGGTCCGCCTCTTCCATTTGAAGGTTCTTCTGGATATCTATCTGAACTTTGGGCGTGGCGGTGGCCGTTAAAGCTATCACAGGTAGATTGCCCAACTGATCTATGATGCTTTTGATCCTTCTGTACTCAGGTCTGAAATCATGTCCCCATTCCGAAATACAATGTGCCTCATCTATGGCTACAAACGATATATTCGCTTTTTGAAGGAAAGCTACGTTTTCTTCTTTGGTAAGTGATTCGGGAGCTACATAAAGCAGCTTTACTTCGCCGCTTAGCGTTTCCTTTTTCACTTTGGTCATTTCTCCCTTGGAGAGCGTAGAATTCAGAAATTGGGCATTCACTCCAACTGCATTCAACTGATCTACCTGATTTTTCATCAGCGCAATAAGGGGTGATATAACTATCGCGGTACCATCTTTAATAATTGCAGGTAACTGGTAGCATAATGATTTGCCCGCTCCAGTGGGCATAATTACAAAGGTATTTTTACCCGCTAAGACATTTTTAATTATTTCTTCCTGGTTACCCCGGAATTGGCTATACCCAAAAACTTCTTTTAATTTATCTTTTAACTGAGCCTCTTGTTCTACAATCATTTTTATTCATTAAACTATACTTCTGAAATCTGTTGAATGGAAGTTTTTCTTATATTTGTTCAAATTTAATCAATCTAGGGATAAGAATTTGAAGTTAGTGAAAAATATTAAATCTATTGCAATAAGTGTGCTGGTAAATGAGGCTAAGGCTATAGAAAATTTGGTAAATTTCATTAACGATGATTTTGAAAAATGTGTGCTTGAAATTCTAAAATGCAGAGGTAGGGTTGTTATAACCGGAATTGGGAAAAGTGCAATTATTGGAAATAAAATTGTAGCCACTTTAAACTCAACAGGAACCCCATCTCTTTTTATGCATGCAGCCGATGCCATTCATGGTGATCTGGGCATGATTCAGGAACAAGACATAGTAATTTGCATTTCTAAAAGTGGAAATACGCCGGAAATAAAAGTACTTATTCCGCTTTTAAAAAGGACTGGAGTTAAAATAATCGCCCTGATCTCAAATGTTGATTCATATCTCGGCCAGCATGCTGATTTTATTCTAAATGCAACAATTGAACAGGAAGCCTGCCCCCATAATCTCGCGCCCACAACCAGCACCACGGCGACCATGGCTTTGGGAGATGCGCTTGCGGTTTGTTTATTAGAATGTCGTAACTTTACCTCTGGTGATTTTGCACGTTTACATCCTGGAGGAACGCTCGGAAAAAAATTGTACCTTAAGGTAAGTGATGTTTATCCCAACAATGCGCTGCCTGTGGTAAAGGAAGATACTTCTGTAGAAGAGGTGATCATGGAAATTTCTTCCAAAAGACTGGGAGCAACTGCTGTAATCGGCGAAAATCAGGAATTAAAGGGAATCATTACAGACGGAGATTTGAGAAGAATGCTTACCAGGAAAATACCGATAAATGGCACCCGTGCAGCGGAAATTATGTCATTCTCACCTAAAACTATCGACGAAGATGAGTATGCGATAGATGCACTTGAATTAATGAGAAGCAACAATATTACCCAATTGATAGTATTAAAAGATAACAAGGTAGCTGGTTTTATACATTTACACGATTTATTAAAAGAAGGACTAGTATAAATGAACAAAGATAACTTTGTGGTTATAATGGCCGGCGGAATCGGTAGCAGATTCTGGCCATTCAGCCGAACAAATCATCCTAAACAGTTTCATGACGTGTTGGGTATTGGTAAAACAATGATGCAGCAGACATTCGAAAGGTTTCGGGATGTGTGTCCACCGGAAAATATCTATGTCGTTACCAACAAGGCATATAAGAACCTCGTAAAACAGCAGTTGCCAGACATTCAGGATGATCAGATCCTCCTGGAACCCATAGGCAGGAATACTGCACCCTGTATCGCTTATGCCTGCTATAAAATTGAAAAAATAAATAAAAATGCCAGGATTGTGGTAGCACCCGCAGACCATATTATTTTAAAGGAAGATAAATTCGTAGAGACCATCAACCAGGCATTGGAAGCCTGCGCTACTGAAAATATTCTTATTACCCTTGGAATCAAACCCAGTAGACCAGATACCGGCTATGGCTATATTCAATATATGGATGGGAATGGGAGTAAAAGCAATTTAAAAAAGGTAAAAACATTTACTGAAAAACCTCACCTTGAATTAGCCCAGAAGTTTATCGAAAGCGGCGACTTTGTTTGGAACGCGGGTATTTTCATCTGGAATGTAAAATCTATTTTGGAGGCTTATG
>JAOQAL010000506.1 GCA_025963615.1 Chitinophagaceae bacterium
CGGATCGTAATTTCTTTATCGTCTAAATACGAGAAAGTGCGGACGCAGCCTTTTTGTATGTAATAATAATGATGACAAACCTTCCCTGCTTTTTCGAGCAAATATCCTTTTGATAATTCACGGGTGGTGATCTTACTGCGAAGCTGCTGCCATTCTTCTTTTGACAGCCGGTTAATGCCGGAGATAAACTGGTCGAATTCAGACATAGGCGAAAATTAAGGAAAGATTGCCTGCGACGTGCGTTTTATATAAGATTTTATAGAAATTCTGTAACTATTGATATTTGGGTTCTGTATAAATTTAGAGTAAAGATTTTTGGTTTTAGAATCTTAAGGAAATGGAGCAATCTAGATAATAGATTGCTCTTTCTTATTTTATTTCACGCTCCAAAGGAGTCCTTGGGACAAAGACGCAAAGTAAGTAAGCCGTAAAGTTTTTTATTTCCTTGCGGCATTCCTGTTCAGCATCACTCCTTGGTTGCGCTTTACCTTTTTTGTTTCGCGGTTGTCATTTTCCAGGTGATAGCATTTTGTATCATAAGGAGAGCTGTGGTATATTTCTATCGTGACTATTTCGATTTCCAGTATCTGCCAGATGCGGCGCATTCGGTCGCGGGTAAAATAAAACCGATCTCATTCTTCGAGGTCGAATAATTTGCAGGGTGTAAATGCGGGCATTGCCGAATATAAAATGTTTTTGGAAAAAGAATTGCGATGTGAATAATTATTGTCCGGCAATTTTGAGCCTGGATACAAGCTCGTCAATAAATGCAGCCTGCGCGGTATTTATTTTTTCTTTTGCTTCCTCCACAGCAAACCATCCACCTTTATCCACTTCGGGGATGGATTGAAATTTTCCGGATTTCGGCGGCCATTCCATTTCAAAAGTATTGCTGACAATTATTGACGGATCTATATCTCCTTCTGCCGCCCATGCGTAAATTATTTTTCCGCTTTTCATTTTAACGGACGATAATTCCCATTGAATATTGCCGCTGAATTTTACACTTGTTTCTTCTTCAAATTCTCTTTTCGCAACAGTAAGCGGATCTTCACCTACTTCATATTCCCCCTTCGGTATCGACCATGCGCCTAAATCTTTTTTCGCCCAGAAAGGCCCGCCGGGATGTACGAGAAAAACTTCTAGTTCCTTATTATTGAAGTGATATAGAAGGATGCCGGCGGATTGTTTTGTTTTCATACATACAAAATTAAAAAAGCCAATCATATTTGATTGGCTTTAATTTTTCTCGCGCTCCCTCCTGGGCTCGAACCAGGGACCTACTGATTAACAGTCAGTTGCTCTAACCTGCTGAGCTAAGGAAGCTTAATGTTTTTCGTCTTTTTAAAACGATCAGGTTATTGTTGATTAACAGTCAGTTGTTTTACCTGATGATTCTGTTAATTCGGAGTGCAAATGTAGGCGAATAAAAATAATTTTGCAAGACTACATCTATTTTTGTTTCAATTTCACCATTCTTTCATATAGTACCGGTACCTTATTCAGAATACTGGTTACAAATCTTTCCCGCTATCCCTTTCCTTCACGGTTTGATGAAATCCGATTTCCTCGCACCGGCTTTTAAATGCAACTCCTTCAGGTGTATGCCGCGCCATGCCATCGAAAAACGTCGCCATCATCTGAGTGGTTTCCAATCCCATATTGTTGTAGGCTGAATTGATTGCAAGTTTCTGCATCATCAGCTGGTTCTTAGGAATGCCTGCCATGCGCTGTGCCAGCCGCTCCGTTTCCTCATCAAGCTGTGACGCCGGCACCGACTTATAGATCAATCCCATTCTTTCGGCTTCCCTGCCATTGACCAAATCGCCGGTCAGTAGCATGCGTTTGGCTTTTTCTGCACCCAGGCGGAACACCCACATCATTGTAGTAGGACAACCCCATACCCGAGCCGGAGGATAGCCGATCATGGCTTCCTCTGCCATCAGCACGATGTCAGCACAAAGAGCAATATCGCTTCCCCCCGCCACAGCATACCCATGCACTTTACAAATGACAGGCTTGTAGCTGCGCCATAAGCTCATGAAATGGTCGGTGCACGATCGCATAAACTTGTAATCGACCATAGGATCCCATGGCATATCCTGGCTGCCCAGTACAGGCCGCGGTTTTTCTGCAAATTCTTTAAGGTCGTAACCGCTGCAAAACGCTTTCCCTGATCCCGACAACACGATCACATGTACCTCGTCATCATCATTAGCCATCTCCACTTTTTCGTTAAGGAGTTTTGGCAATTCTTCGCTAATAGCGTTCAGATGTTCCGGACGGTTCAGAATAATATGCGCTATGCGTCCTTCCTTTTTATAGAGAACAATTTCTTCCATGGTTAAAATTTATTGTTGTGAATTATCAAAAAATTGTTTAGTCCGATTACTGTTGAATTCAGATAGATACACTGCTAAAAAAGTCACTCATCGTGTCAGATATCATATCCAATCATTTACTAAAATCCAATAAAATTCTCATCTTTGCAAAAAATAAATTATGAGTCTTTTAGTTGTCGGCACAGTAGCATTTGATGCCATTGAAACTCCCTTTGGCAAAGTTGATAAGATCACCGGCGGCTCCGGCAACTATATTTGTCAGTCAGCAGGTCATTTCACCCACG
>JAOQAL010000534.1 GCA_025963615.1 Chitinophagaceae bacterium
TCCCACTCCGTAAAAATCTTTATTAAATTCAGCCAGGAAAGAAGGCCTGTCAGCAATCATAGCCTTGTTCATTTTCTCAAACACTTCCCGGGGTACACCGTCCGGGTTGTCGGGCGTTTTGAGCATATAAGGAACGACAGCGCTTATTAATACAACTTTTGACATTCTGGCATTACCATAAAGAGAAAAGTATTTTGCAATTTCACCTCCACCCATTGAAAACCCAACTAATGTCACTTCATTAAGACCAAGCCCATCAAGTACAGCTTTAAGGTCGCCTGCCATTGTATTATAGTCATAGCCACCACCCGGATAATCTGATTTCCCAAAACCTCTACGGTCATAGGTAATACACCGGATGCCCCGGCCGATAAATTGTGTTAACTGGTATTCCCACATAGAACCACTCAACGGCCAGCCATGAATAAAAACAACATTTTTACCCTTGCCCTGATCTTCATAATAGATATTGATCGGTTGACCCGGATCAGCGGATGATTTTATGAATGGCATGAATTATTTTTTAATAAGTAAGCAGATACTAAAATCACTCAAACATGTTGCCATAGCCAGACTGGATTGTTCTTGCCAGAAAAAATAAATTATGGGGAATTATTTGCCCTGTTTTTAATAAAACCTGGAAGCTGGGAGCCCAGTTCGGCCTGATTGAAGTTTCAAATGGGTCGCTACATAACTGAATAGGTTTGGCTATCTTCTTTTTCAATAAGTTCTATAATAGCAGTCGAATTTTCATCCGATGTAAACCGGTATGAAACCGTATGAACTTTCCATATCTTAAGCTTAAGCGAGCTACTAAATAATTTATATTCATCTTCTGATTCAAAAAAATCAGGGCGGTTGATTTGTGAGACGTCCACAGTCTCTCCCTGCCTGGGTATTACCGATACAGTTATAAACATAACCAGGCCATCAGGGAAAGAAAAATGAAGCTGCATAAGATTAAGTTTACGTAAAGAGATCACCTTGTATAAGGCCGGTAGTTAGTGAAACCGCTTTATTAGTCACCTATTATTTAATAGAGGTATAAGAACTATGCCATCTGCAAGAGCCGGGGTTATATTAATCGTGGCGAAAGTAAAACAAATTGTCGCCAATCGGGGGGGCTGAACATCCACTGTCGCGGGCAATCACTATATGTCAATAATAAAACTGGTAAGTATATAAAATTATTACGATTTTGCATCATCAAAATCCACCCGTTAATGTATGAATCATTTTCAATTACTGTTCCCTATGAAAATAAAGAGATTGAGTTGGAGGGTGAATTCCGCCAATTGGGCTATAGTTACCAGTTAGTGGTTTTCGTTGATGGAACAGAAATAATTTTTGAACCGGATGAAGAACGTCATTTCAGAGCTGTTATCCGGGGCTATGAAAATATCAACAAACCTCCTTCGAAAGGGCTTGTAAAAGCTATTGCTGAAAAACTGGAAGGCCTTTTTAAATAGCCAGCGACGCATTCCGTTTCTGGCATTCGAAAGGAATTTATTTATGGGTGTAAAAGATAGGAAATATTGTTACTATCTATTTTCCTTGCATTAATTTGCAAAAGAGACATTTGCCCCTTACCATATATTGCCAATGACATATAAATCAAAAATATTTTTGCTGGCAGATGATGATCCGGAGGATCAGGAATTATTTAAGGAAGTTATACTTGAAATGTTGCCACAGTCAAATGTTCAGGTCGTTGCCAATGGCAAAGAAGTCATTGAATATTTAACCAATTGCGATGATAGCGAGCTGCCTGGCCTCATTCTCATGGATTATAATATGCCAAAAGGCAACGGTGCGGAAATTCTGGATATTTTGAACCTTCAACTGCGCATTAATAATATTCCAAAAATAGTCTGGAGCACTTCAGGCTCTGAAGATCAGATCAACGACTGTATCAGCAAAGGAGCCAAGGCTTTTTTTGTAAAACCGAATAATTTTTCCCAGCTGAAAAAAATGATCATTCAAATATTGGCTTTTGCCGATTTATAGTAAGCTGCTGTCTGCATCCCCGTTCTGGGGAAGATAAATGTCAAAAGTTGCCCCTTCTCCTGACTTACCGGAAGCTGTAATAAATCCATTATGATTCTCTACAATTTTGCGGCAAATAGACAATCCTATGCCGGTTCCAGAATGAATGGTCTTTTCATTCAATCGCTGGAAAAGCTCGAATATTTTTTCAGCATAGGAATTGTCGAAACCGATTCCATTGTCAATAATGGAAATTTTATAGTAATTCCGATCTGATAGTTCTTCTTTTGCTGTAAAATCTTTTCCTTTCATGGTTTCACAGGTAATCCGGATTTCAGGATTTCTATCGGGATGATGATATTTTAAAGCATTTCCAACCAGGTTGTCAAGTAATTGTTTCATCTGGAATCTGACAGCTTTTACAACCGGGAGCTGATCACTATGGATGATTACCTGTTTGTTTTCGTTGAATTCCTTCAGGTCATTGGTAACATCTTTTAAAATACTATTCAGATCGACCCGTTCAAAATTCTGATAAGGGTCGTTCGTTTTGGAATAGTCCAGCAAATCGTCAATCAAAAGCTGCATACGCCTGGCAGCGTCCAGGGAACGGTTCAGGTAAGTTATTTCTTTTTCAGAGAGTTTAGTTGAAGACTCGTCACTGATGTATGTATTATAAAAAATAATTTTCCGCAGGGGTTCTTTCAAATCATGGGAGGCAACATAGGCGAATTGCCGGAGCTCTTTATTCTGGAATTCCAATTCGCGGGTATACTTCTTTTCATTTTCTTCGGCTATTTTCCTTTCTGTCAGATCTCTGGTAACTTTTGAAAATCCAATGATCCCATTGTCTTTATCATGAATACAAGTAATCACTACACTTCCCCAAAAAGTAGATCCATCTTTTCTTACTCTCCACCCTTCATGCAGGGCCTTCCCGTTTTCTGCAGCTTCCTGGATCAACTTTTCAGGCAACCCGTCTTTCTGTTCTTTGGGGGGGTAGAATATTTTGAAACTTTTTCCGACAATCTCTTCTTCTTTATACCCCTTTATTTTTTCTGCGCCGCGGTTCCAGTTTTGAACAATACCTTCTTTATCCATTAAAAGAATTGCATAGTCCTCCACCTCGTCTATCATCTTATGATATAGTTCTTCGCTCTTTTTTAATTTTTCATTTATTTTTTCCAGTTCTTTTGTTCGATCCTTGACTTCTATTTCCAGGGTAGACGCTAATTGACGGTATTTTTTTTCACTGATTCTCATGGCTTCGTCTGCCATCTTAACTTCTGTTATATCAACGAGTGTATTCACCGCACCCGTAATATTTCCTGAAGCATCCATCAGAGGTTCAGGGTGGGGCAGGACATATCTTTTGTTGCCATCGGGCCTCATTATAATAATTTCATGTCCAGGAACGGATCTTTTTTCCTTCAGACAGAGGGCCATTGGGCACTCGTCAAGGGGAAGTGAACTTCCATCTGGTTTCGAAATTTTCCATGAACCACACCACATGTCTTTTCCAATTTCCGGGCACCGGCCCCAGAGATTGGCTGCTGCTTCATTATAAGCAGTAATCCGGCCTTCAAGATCGCAGGTATATACGGCTACCGGCAATCTTTCCAGGATTTGCCGGAATCTCGCCTCACTTTCTTTTAATGCCCCAAAAAGTTTCTTTTGGGGTGTTGTGTCTACAGTAAAACAGCGGGTATGGACAAACTCGTCTTCTTTCCACAATACATTGGTACTGATATGGACCGACCGGGTTGAGCCATTTCTACAGCGTATTTCAGATTCAAACTGGGTTAATGTTTCACGATTTTTTAAGGAATAGAGTATATGTTTAATTTGGGCCGGATCTACATGAAATTTTGCGATGGGCTGTCCAATATATTCTTCGGATGAATAGCCCAACATATCCAACTCAGCCTTATTAGCCCAAATGATAATGCCTTCGTTATCAACCCAATGCAGACCAATTGGAGCATTTTCCACAAAGTCTGGTAGTTCCGTATTGTTGAATTCCATTTATTTTCCAGGTTTTGAAATCTCGTGCAATTACCCTTTTACATTACAGGTCATTCCATTTATTTCTGCAGGGATTGTTTCTAGTTCAAGAACATAATTTTGTAAAAACCATGCCATCATAATGGGAGTATGAAATGGTCGGTGAAAAACTATGTAACCCAAGGGGTTAAACAGAACACAACGTCAGCAAGGGCAAGGCTATGACGCACGGAGACTCAAGGCGGATTTATTAAAAAATACCTATCCTATATTTCTATAGAATGGGTAGAAACGATAGCCGGTATTCTTGCCATTTTAATCTAAGGGTAGTTCCAAAAACTCACTTTTTGAAAAATTAAAACCATAAAACTCAAAGAAGCCCAAAGGGCTTTAACACGAATAGAACCGGTGGCTATTCAAATTTTAGCCCTTCGGGTTAACAAAGCAAAGGGTTGCCAACCTTTGAAAGCACGCTACAAAAGAGTAGTAATCTCTTTAAGGTTGGCAACCCTCCTTTGGCGGACAGCCTCTTGTTCAACACACAAACGCGTTGTTCATTAGTGAAAGGGTTCCCAACCTTTGAAAGCAGTCTACAAAAGAGCAGTAATTTCTTTAAGGTTGGCAACCCTCCTTTGGCAGACAGGCTCTTGTTCAACACCTAAACGCGTTGTTAATTAATAATTAGGGTAGTTCCAAAAACTCACTTTTTGAAAAATTAAAACCATAAAACTAAATGCCTGCAAGGGTTTCAAAGCCTACTACTCAAAAAATTGATAGTTTTTGGAAGAACCCCTAAGTCATTTTATAGTTAATAAGATACCATTTATAGAAGATGTTTTTGAATTCAAGCTGAATGGTTGACTCACTGATGGCATGATTATTTTATCAAACAAGGAGTTATTATCAGGTGGTAAAATTATGCAGTTTGCGCCCGGCTATTCCTAGCCGGGTTTTTATTATGCTCACTACCTGGTTTAAACTGGGCCTGTTTTACTAAGAAATTAATGGAAAATAATTCTAATTGATTTTAAAATAATCATGATTGGCCATCACTTCATTAGCGGTTGCCTTTATAAAATGGATGCCCAGCGTATATTAGCTGCCGTTAGCAAAGTCTAAAAGCCAATGCCTGCTTCCGGCAACAATAATAAAAGTATTATTCCAATATCAATTCTATAACAGGAATTTCAAAAGCAGGTTTTTTTTCAGGCAGCTCTACAATAAGATCGGCCGAGCTATTATCGGTCTTTTTAAATTTAAGTTCTGAATTATCATGTAGAAACTGGGCATATTTTACTTTGCCCCGGTATCCCGTGAGGGTAATAGAGCCAGCGGGATATTCAAAAAGATGAACGTATAATCTTTTATCCTTTGCATTATAAGTAAGTTTTGTATTGGTGGGCGCCTTGAATTCAGCTGGTGCAAAGCTGCAGCCCAAAATCGATTTATCATTAGCGTGCATCCATATTCCAAGGCTGTCCAACGCGCTGGAAGCCCTGCTATCAAACTCACCCCGGGCAGTGGGTCCTACATTCAGCAACAGATTCCCGCCATTACTTACCGAAGTGATTAATAAATCAAGCAACTGCCTATGGGTTTTCCAGGTATTCTCATCTCGATAAAATCCCCAGGAGCCTGAGAACGTCTGGCAGGTTTCCCAAACTTTACCCCTGTATTTTTCAAGTTCCTCCGGGCTCACCTGTTCCGGTGTTTCAAAATCAACCCCATCTTCATAATCGTTCAGATCGAGTCTGTTATCTACGATAATGCCGGGCTGAAGTTTTCGAATCTGTTTAAGTAAGGCAACCGATCCCCAGTCGTCCCGGCCTTTTCCATATTTACCCGGAAAAGAAAAGTCGAGCCATAAAATGTCGATTTTCCCATATTTTGTCAATATCTCCGTTACCTCGTTGTACAGGTATTTCCGGTATACGGCCATATCCCTGCCTTTATTTAACCTGGCATAAGCGCTATCGCTGGCTACAAGCGGCCTTTGGGGATGTACTTCATCTATGGTATAATCGGGATGATGCCAGTCAATGAGTGAATAATAAAAACCTACCTTAATACCTTCGGCTCTGAACGCTTCTACAAATTCTTTTACTAAGTCCCGTTTGGCGGGTGTATTGGTAGCTTTATAGTCAGTGTACTTGCTGTCAAATAAATTAAATCCTTCATGATGTTTTGAAGTAAGCACTGCGTATTTCATGCCAGCCGCCTTCGCTTTTTTTGCCCATGCTTTCGGGTCAAACAAGTCGGGGTTAAACAATTTGAAATATTTTTCATAATCG
>JAOQAL010000539.1 GCA_025963615.1 Chitinophagaceae bacterium
ATTCAGAACTATGATCTCCTCAGTGTCATCCTCCAGATCAGCATCGTTACTAAACTTAGCGATCTGCCTTTCTTCAATATCAATCCCCAAAGGAAAGTTTGCCAGACAAAGATCACAGGTACGGGAAATGTTTCCGCTAATGTGAAAATTCATGATCAGCATTGTTTCCTGCTTGTCAAGCTCCAGTTCAACCTTCAGATTTCCGTTCTTCACCAAAGAGTATTCAAACTCTCCGAAAAACGTATCATCCACTTCAAATTCGAAGTCATGTTTGCCGGGCTTTAAGCCGGAAAACGGGATATGGTATTGCTGTAGCGATTTCAAAGCACGACAATTGAGCCCGCAAAGATAAAGTAAATTTGCTTAGGGAAAAAAGTTTTTTTGATATACGTCAGGACTTCACACCTTTGTAAGAGGATCTTAGCACTCGGGCACTTATTTCGATTTATTAAAGGAATAGCCAATTGATAATCCCGGATAGTTAAAAAAGTAAAGCCCCTCGTCAAAAAACGGTATAGCTGTATAATAAGCACGAAGCATAAATCCTTTTGTGCCCTGATAGCGATATCCCAAACTTAGAACTCCCACTGCCGTAAAATTAGTAGCCCGGTCGCCGGGATAAATGTCGTGAAAGAAATTTATGTTGGGATCTGAGTCATATATTCCGGTGATTCCTAAACCGGTTTCAAGACCACTCTTTCTTTTACCAACAATATAGTTTAGGCCTACCGGGATGGTTATATACGTATTGTCAATATCCGGAAGATATCCCAGCCCGGCCCTAAATCCCGGACCATCATTTCTGTCTGGCCTGAGGCGCATGTCGTAGTTGGCTGAAAACCCAATGCTATTGCCGCCGACTTCTAAGAATGCTGTTTTCCGATATTCTCCGTTTAAAGTAACAGGTGCAAGATGTTTTTTGAATACCTGTTCTTTATGTGGATGGTTGAAATTATATCCTATTGATAAACCTGGCCAGGGGAGATTCAGTCCGCCGTATAATTCAATTGGAAAAAACGAACTACTTTCCCCTATTATTTGATTGCCTGATAAATTAAACCTCAGCATAAATCCATTGTTCGATTGAAGTCGATATCCTATAGTCAGCATCGCTATTGCCCTTAATTTTGGATCATCCGGATCTCCCCCAAGATTATAAAAAGGAGTAATTCCTATTCCGGTTTCAAAACCGCTTCGTTTCTTACCAATAATATAATTTACACCCAACGGTAGAGTGAGAAAACCAACTCCAACTCTGATCCCAAACCCATCATTCCGGCCTGGTTTGAGCCGTGTTTCAATATTGGCTGAAATGACCCCGCCATTACCCAGAAATTCAAGATAAACTGTTTTTCGTCTTCCCCCTGGTGAATTAAAAAAGCTTTTTGTGGCATTTTCTCCGGATTGGGTCTCATTAACGCCTCCGTATGCAGTCTCTGATTTAGAAAGGGAATCGGAATTTGAAAGAAGCGATTGAGCTTTACAATTAAGAGTTGTTATTAGAAGAAAAAGTGCAACAATAGTTCTCATTTTCAATGACTTACCTCCATAGTAAATAAAGGTAGATCAAATAAATCGAAAAAAAATTAATCTTTTGTTAAATAGTGTTAAACGGCAGACTAGCGATCAATCTCTGTCATTAGACAGCTTACTGATCTTCAGCGGCTTTGCAGTAAGTTCTTTATTTTCTCTGCGTCTTTTTACAATGTTTATGGCTGCAAAAATGGCCTCACGGAATGAAGACTCGGATGCCAGGTTCTTGCCTGCGATATCATATCCCGTACCATGATCGGGAGAAGTTCGCACGACAGGCAGCCCTGCCGTGAAATTCACGCCGTTATAAAAAGCGATGTGCTTAAATGGTATTAGTCCCTGGTCATGATACATTGCAAGTACAGCATCAAATTTTAAATATGCATTATTGCCGAAAAAACCATCCGCAGGATAAGGACCAAAAGCAAAGATCCCATGTTCATTGGCAGCTTCAATTGCCGGAATGATAATCTCCTGCTCCTCAGCTCCTATCAATCCGTTATCCCCGGCATGAGGGTTCAGTCCGAGTACAGCAATTTTTGGCTTCTGGATCCAGAAGTCGGTTTTCAGCGATTGGTTCATCAGATTAAGCTTCGAAAGGATCGATTCTTTTGTGATCTTTCCGGCGATCTGTGTTACCGGAACATGGCCGGTTACAACTCCAACTTTCAGATCCTCACCAATAAGGAACATAAGTGAATCGGGAGCATTTGCTTTAGATTGTATATATTCTGTATGCCCTGCAAACTGGAAATTTTCATTCTGGATATTATGCTTGTTAATAGGAGCGGTGACAAGCGCATCAATTTTGTTTTCAATAAGATCATTAACGGCTCTCTCCAAAGAAAGAAAGGCATATTTTCCGCCTGTCTCATTCACTGTTCCGGGATCGACCTTAACATTTTCCTCCCAGCAATTGATCATATTTGCACGCCTCTGAACTGCCTGAGCAGGATCATTGATCACATTAAAATTGAATTCAGGAACCTCAAGTGTTTTCAGGTAAAAAGAGACTGCTTCAGACTGTCCGTATACAACCGGAATACAATAGTCATATATTTTGCTGTCAGACAGGGTTTTAATAATAACCTCCGGTCCGATTCCATTTATATCGCCAATAGAAATTCCGACTGTAATTTTATCGCTCATAAATTTTGATCTTTATGGTTTTGCTCATTCGCATAAACCAAAGCTGCACAAATTAAAGGTTTTGAACCGAATGTTTCCGGACTAAATAGTAAACTTTGCGTAATTTTGAAGCAAAAAGCTGCCAGATGAGTTTAGTACGAGCAAAAAAGCACCTTGGACAGCATTTTTTAACAGATAAGAATATTGCAGAAAAAATTGTCAATAGCTTAAGATCTGTTGATCTGTACAAGCAGGTTTTAGAAGTTGGTCCCGGAATGGGAGTGTTATCCGATTTTCTTTTACAAAAGAAAGAATATACCACTTATCTTATTGATATCGATACAGAATCGTTTCAGTTCCTGCATAAAAAATATCCTGATCTTGGCGAAAGATTAATAAACGGGGATTTCCTAAAGCTTGATTTTAAAAGCGTTTTCCAGAATAATTTTGCCATTATTGGTAATTTCCCTTATAATATATCCTCACAGATCCTTTTTAAAATTCTTGAGAGCCGTGACCAGGTAGTTGAAATGGTAGGGATGTTTCAGAAAGAG